>NZ_JBFRMK010000143.1:0-38097 GCF_041470405.1 Shewanella sp. 10N.286.45.A1 | reverse complement strand
ATACTGATTGGTATTAGTTAGAAGGAAATTTCTTAGAGGCAATAAAAAAGCCTATAGATTTGCATCTATAGGCTTTTGTTAAAGCTTAAAACTCGTTAAGAGTTATAACTAGTTAATAGTTACTTCTTAGCAGCAGCTTCGCGTGCTTTAACTTCAGCGATAACTTTTTCAGCAACACTGTTTGGACATGGTGCGTAGTGAGCGAATTCCATAGAGAATTGGCCACGACCAGATGTCATAGTACGTAGTGAACCGATGTAACCGAACATTTCTGATAACGGTACGTCAGCTTTAATACGAACACCAGTAACGCCAGCCATTTGGTCTTTGATCATACCACGACGACGGTTAAGGTCACCAATTACGTCACCTACGTTGTCTTCTGGGCTGAATACGTCAACGTTCATGATTGGCTCAAGAAGTTGTGCACCGGCTTTAGGCATAGACTGACGGAATGCGCCTTTAGCAGCGATTTCGAACGCGATAGCTGACGAGTCAACTGCGTGGAAAGCACCATCAGTTAGTTCTAGTTCAACGTCTAGTACAGGGAAACCAGCAACAGTACCGGTATCCATCATAGATGCGAAACCTTTCTCAACTGCAGGCCAGAATTCTTTAGGTACGTTACCACCAACAACTGAAGAGCTGAAAGTGAAACCAGTGTTTTGCTCACCTGGACGGATAACGTAGTCGATCTTACCGAACTGACCAGAACCACCAGACTGTTTCTTATGCGTGTAGCTATCTTCAGTAACCTGAGTAATAGTTTCACGGTAAGCAACTTGAGGCTCACCTACAATTAGGTCAACGCCGTATGTACGCTTAAGGATATCTACCTTAATGTCTAGGTGAAGCTCACCCATACCTTTAAGAATAGTTTCACCTGAATCTTCGTCAGTTTCTACGCGGAAAGATGGATCTTCTGCAATCATTTTACCGATAGCGATACCCATTTTCTCTGATCCGCCTTTATCTTTTGGCGCAACAGCGATAGAGATAACTGGCTCTGGGAATACCATAGCTTCAAGAGTACAAGGGTGCTTAACATCACACAAAGTGTGACCAGTTTGCACGTTCTTCATACCAACGATAGCGATGATGTCGCCCGCTTGTGCGTAATCAAGTTCGTTACGCTCATCAGCTTGCATTTCAACCATACGACCAACACGCTCAGTTTTACCTGTGAACGAGTTAAGGATGGTGTCACCTTTGTTGATCTTACCTGAGTAGATACGTACGAAGGTTAGGGCACCAAAACGGTCATCCATGATTTTGAATGCGAGTGCTTTTAATGGCTCATCAACAGATACTGTTGCAACTTCGCCTGTTTCATTACCTTCTTCGTCAGTAAGAGGTTGTGGATCAACTTCAACTGGGTTTGGTAGGTAATCAACAACAGCGTCAAGAAGAAGCTGCATACCTTTGTTCTTAAATGCAGAACCACAGTATGTTGGGAAGAAGTCCATTGTACGAGTACCCTTGCGGATACAACGCTTGATGTCTTCCATAGATGGCTCTTCGCCGTCCATGTAAGCTTCCATTAGGTCATCGTCTTGCTCAACAGCAGTTTCGATAAGCATTTCACGGTATTCTTCAACTTGGTCAACCATGTCAGCTGGAACATCTTCAATCTTGTAGTTTTCAGCTTGTCCAGTTTCATCCCATACCCAAGCCTTACGAGTTAGCAGGTCAACAACACCAGAGAACTCATCTTCGATACCGATTGGTAGAACCATAACAAGTGGGTTAGCTGCAAGAACGTCTTGAGTTTGCTTAACAACACGTAAGAAGTCAGCACCCATACGGTCTAACTTGTTTACGAAGATGATACGTGCAACTTCTGATTCGTTCGCATAACGCCAGTTAGTTTCTGATTGTGGTTCAACACCACCAGAACCACAGAATACACCAACACCGCCATCAAGAACTTTAAGAGAACGATAAACTTCTACTGTGAAGTCAACGTGGCCAGGGGTGTCAATAACGTTGAAACGGTGGTCGTTCCAAAAACAACTAACAGCAGCAGACTGAATGGTAATACCACGCTCAGCTTCCTGTTCCATGAAGTCAGTTGTTGACTCGCCGTCATGAACTTCACCTATCTTATGGATTTTACCGGTAAGCTTAAGGATACGCTCAGTTGTGGTGGTCTTACCCGCGTCAACGTGAGCAAAGATACCAATGTTTCTGTACTTTGATAAATCAGTCATTTTTCTACTCTATTGGAGTTACGTTCTAAAATTCCGCGCAAGTATAGCAATACTTTTCCATTTTTTTTATCGATTTTTATCATTCAGCGCTAATTTAAGCGAAATATCATGAAAAAATCACATTTTGAGCCTAAATTTATCGTTTGTTAATCATCCTCTACCTCTTATAGGCTGCCGATTTATCTATAGAACCGCTCGCAATTTTCTTTTTTAAGCAAAAATAGAATAAATATTGTCCTGTTGCTCTTTAGCACCGGAATGGGATATTGCCAAATTGATCAACATTAAGTTTAGAACTATTTCGAAGCTTTTTAGGATCTATGGTGAAAGAAAAATCGATACCGACGGGTCATGTGTTATCAACTAGTAACAGAACGGACTCGAGATTAAATGAACCCCTTTATTTCTGCTGGAATGCAAATAGCCAACCGATTGAGCTTTAAGAAGAAGTTCACCCTTCTTGCGATTGTTACTCTTTTACCTCTCGTATTCGGTGCTAGCCTAATCGTTATGCAGCAAAAAGATGAACTAAACCTACTCAATAATGAAATTACAGGGTTGTCTGTTTTAACTGAATTGAGTGAGATGGAACATGCATATCGTCAAAGCCGGGCTAATGGTTGGCAAAATTACAGTCAGTTAAAAGAACTTGTGTTATCGAGCCTTAAGCAAATAGAAACAACACAAAGTCTGCAACCTAATTCTGTTAATGTGTTACGACAATTGTCACTTGAATTCGACAGGAATACTAAAGATACCGCAAACACATTAGCAGGCAGCATTGCGAGCGCAAAAGAAGATGTTTCGGCACAGTCTGGAGTGGCTCTCGACGGCGAACCCAGTGGTTTCTATCTGGCCGAATTATACATTAATCGTATTGCTAAATTGACGGAGTATTACTCGTTGGTTGCATCCCTTTCGTCGAATATATTGCAACAAGGTAGCTTTACCCCTCAGTCTTATACCCAAATCGTAGCCCTTAATAAAAGGTTGGCGGAACAACAAATCTTATTAAAGAAAGGGACCAGTCGGTTGTCCGCAACCGTTGCAGATACCAAAATGTTGCCATTAAAAAGCGCACTCGCTGAATCCGCAGAGCTAGTTAGGCAATTTGTTGATACGGTTGATGAAAAGATAATTTCCCCTGATGAATTTAGCATCGAATTAAATGCGTTTAATACACTGTCAAGTCAGCTTTCTGAAGCGCTAGCCCTGTTAGGAAATACCACAGCAGAAGTGCTTGAACAACAAATCCAAAACCGACTTAAAAACGAGCGATCACATATGTTTTGGCTCATTATTACAGCGTTAATGGTCGTTATTACTGGTGTGACTATTCTCTTGATTATCTACAAAGCAATCGTCGAAAAAGTGATAGCCATTGAGGCATTAACTTCTCGGGTCGCCAAGGGCGATTTTACGGCAGATTTAGATGTCACTGGAAATGATGAATTATCAAAAATTGCAGAAGCTTTTAACCATATGTTGGTGAGCGTAAGGTTGCTCATCACTGAGGTAAAGCAAGTCAGTGTCGATGTGGTTAATGCCAGCGATAAAATGCAATTAGTAACAGCTGACGTAGAGAGCACGTTAACAAAGCAGCAAGCGCAAACCCACAATGTTGCAGAAGCTATCACTGATATGGTTCACTCCGCAGATAGTGTCGAACGTTGCACTCATGATGCTAACCAAGTCACATCCGATGCACAAAATTCGGTGCAGAACGGCAAAGTTGTGATTGCAGGCACTGTAAACGGGATTAACAAAATAGCGCAAGAGGTTGCCACGGGCGCTGAAGTGATTAATCAACTAGCAGTGCATAGTTGTGATATCGGTAAAGTCGTTAATGTGATCCGTTCTATAGCTGAGCAGACCAACTTACTGGCGCTAAATGCGGCAATAGAAGCAGCAAGAGCAGGGGAGCAAGGAAGAGGGTTTGCGGTGGTCGCCGATGAAGTGAGAACGCTAGCTAGCCGCACCCAGTCTTCGACCCAAGAGATAGAAGCTATGATAGAGCTGGTCCAAAAGGGCGCAAAACAAGCTGTGAAGGCAATGGAGTCAGGTTCAATGCAGGCCAACGAAGGAGTTGAACAGGCGAGCTTGGTTAGTGAAAGTATTGCGACTTTGGCTAGCAATGTTGAGGATATAGTACTTATCAGTGGACAAATAACTCAAACTGTAGATGCTCAACGAGAGGTATCAGCTTCAATGGATGCCCGTACGAATGCTATTAAAGAAGGCGCTGATTTGGCACTCATTGCAGCAAAAGAAGCTTCATCAATCGGTCAGGCGTTAGCACAAAACTCTCAACGTTTAGCTCGACACATTTCTGGGTTTAAGCTGTAACTTTTTATGAATCAAAGTGCAGGGGTTACCGCATAGATAGTATGTTTATCTAAGATTTTACTGTCGAAAGTTACAAACTCTATTAAAGGTTAGCCGTAGCTACCTCGTTTACATAGGGCTATTAAGGTGATCTGCTGACGGATGCTTAACGTAGTAGGTTAAGAGTATTCAAGAGGCTGCAATGGGATAGGTTAATCACTAAGGATACTTGTCCCATATATGATAAAGGGAGATGAAATGCTAAAGAGGATAAGCAAGAGCAGCCACTACAAGTATTCAATTTCCTTATTGTTATTTGGTACATTAGTATCCAGCAGTTTAAGTGCTGCCTTTGCGACAGAACTTGAAATCGATATGGCGGATTTACCGGCTCGTGATCAGCAGAAGCTTCAGCGATGGATACTGAGTGGCAAAACCGCGGTTGAGTTATCGCTAGGTAAGCTCCCTGGTAAGAGTATTAAATTTGAGTTGGTGATGAAGCCCAGTGCCAACGAGCCAGTACCTTTTGCCCAAGTGATTAGAGGGGGGACGAATACAATAAGGCTACAAGTTAACTCTGAGTGGCCTTTACAAGATTTTGTTGATGACTGGACGCTTTATCATGAGCTGTCCCATCTCTACATTCCGTATTTAGACTATCCTTCGTTTTGGTTAAATGAAGGTTTTGCAACTTACATGCAGAATATTGTTATGTTGCAGAACAAAGTCATAGACAAGGATGGCTTTATAAATATACTACAAGCGGGGTTTAACAGAGGTCGTCTTAATACTATTTCTCAACCAGGTCAGTTGAGCATGGTCTCTAATGACATGTGGCGAAAGCATGCATATATGCGTGTTTATTGGTCTGGTGCCGCTTATTTTGCTGAAGTTGATGCTTTATTGCTTCAAAGAGGAAGTAGTTTGTCCCAAGTCGTTGCTCAGTATAGTCAGTGCTGCTTAACAGCGAACAGCACTGGAAGTGAACTGACACAAAAGTTAGATAAAATCGCTGGGACAAACATTTTTTATTCTACATATGTTCAATACGCCAAACGTACTGATTTTCCTCTGGTACCCCTCGAACAACTGCAGGCAATGGCGCTTCACTATGGGGTAAAACCATAGTCGCCTAGCTGTTAATCTTTTGACGATTACCAGTTCACAGCACCAGCTTGCTAACCGTGGCTTATAAAGCTGGTGTCATTTTCTGGCAGTGATATTTGGCTTGCAACGGTTTTCATCGCGCTGGTTAATCGGGTCAACTGTTCACTTGAGATGGTGTACGGAGGCATAATATAGATAAGATTTGAGAAGGGTCTTATCCATACTCCGAGATCAACAAACTGTTGTTGAAGTTCTGCGGTGTTTAAGGTTGAACTCATCTCTAATACGCCAACAGCACCAAGTACTCGAACATCAACAACATTGGCGTAGTTAACGGCATCTGCAAGCTCAGCGCTCATTTGAGATTCGATATTGGCAACTTGGGTTTGCCACTCTTGTTGGTTAATAAGCTCAAGGCTTGCAATGGCTGCTGTGCAGGCTAGTGGGTTACCCATGAATGTTGGTCCATGCATGAAAACACCTGCTGGAGAATCACTTACACCTTTTGCTACTTCATCACTGCACATTGTCGCAGCTAATGAAATATAACCACCAGTAAGCGCTTTACCTAAGCACAATATGTCTGCTTCTACATTCGCATGCTCATAAGCAAAGAGTTTACCGGTGCGACCGAATCCTGTGGCAATTTCATCGAGAATTAGCAGTACATCATACTTGTCACATAATTTTCGCAGTGCGCTCAAATACTCTGGGTGGTAAAAGCGCATTCCGCCGGCACCCTGCATAATTGGTTCAATAAGCACTGCAGCTATCTGCTGATGGTTATCTTCAAACATGTTGCTAATCGAAAGAAGCTCTTTTGCATCGAAACTTTCAGCAAAACGCGATTTTGGCGCTGGCGCAAACAGTTGCTCTGTGACGAGCTCACCAAACATAGTGTGCATGCCTCCTTCGGGATCGCATACACTCATGGCGGCAAATGTATCGCCGTGATAACCGCTTTTCACCGTAAGGATCTTTTGTTTGTTGGGTTTATCTCGCCCTTGCCAATATTGCAACGCCATCTTCATCGCGACTTCTACAGCAATAGATCCCGAATCAGCGAGAAACACTTTGGTTAGGCGCTCACTTGTCATGTCGACAAGCATTCTTGCTAGCTCGACAGCAGGTCGGTGAGTTATCCCACCAAACATCACATGACTGAGTTGTGCTGTTTGCTGCTGCATTGCGCTGACAATTTTAGGGTGGCTATAGCCATGAACACATGCCCACCAGGAGCTAGTGCCGTCAATCAGTTTAGCACCAGTGTTTAGGGTTAACTCAACCCCTTCGGCGCTCACTACACCATAGGTGGGCAGTGCATTATTCATCGAGGTGTAAGGGTGCCAGAGATGTTTGGCATCGAACTCTAAATCAATAAACTGATTACTGAACTGTTTTGGTGTGCTCATAATTTGACCGCTAGTAAACCTTTTGGACTGGTTGGCATTGACAGGTTAAGGCTTACAGGTATCCTAGGCAAGATAAATATTAATTAAATCACGCAGCGTTGATACGCTAATGCACTGTTTGTAATAGTTTATTTTGTATCTTTAATCTATCAGTTATGGGTTTTTCTATTCTGTAGTCGTTAACAAGATGCACGCGTCGATTGAAAAGCACGATTTTGTAACTAGTGTGAGCTAGAAAAGGAAAAAGAGATGTCAGATGTACAAGTGAGAAATAACTGGAAACGTGAAGAGATTGAAGCTTTATTTGCGTTACCGATGAATGATCTGTTGTTTCAAGCCCACAGCGTACATCGCCAAGAGTTCGATCCTAACGAAGTGCAGATCAGTCGCTTGCTTTCGATTAAAACTGGCGCTTGCCCTGAAGATTGCAAATACTGCCCGCAAAGTGCACGTTATGATACAGGTCTTGAAAAAGAACGCTTACTCGCAATGGAAACCGTGTTAACTGAAGCCCGCAGTGCAAAAGCCGCTGGCGCTTCACGTTTTTGTATGGGAGCTGCGTGGCGCAACCCTAAAGAGCGTGATATGCCATACCTTAAAACCATGGTTGAAGAGGTTAAATCACTAGGCATGGAAACCTGCATGACCTTAGGCATGCTCTCTGCGGATCAAGCGAGCGAACTCGCTGATGCTGGACTTGATTATTACAACCATAACTTAGATACCTCACCTGAGTATTACGGTGATGTAATAACTACGCGAACCTATCAAAACCGATTAGATACCTTATCTAATGTCCGTGCCTCAGGCATGAAAGTTTGTTCTGGAGGTATTGTGGGCATGGGCGAGAAAGCAACCGATAGAGCAGGTCTACTGCAACAATTGGCCAACCTCGATAAACATCCTGATTCAGTACCAATTAACATGCTGGTTAAAGTAGAAGGCACTCCTTTTGAAAAGATTGATGATTTAGATCCGCTTGAGTTCGTGCGTACTATTGCTGTAGCGCGGATCATTATGCCTAAATCTCGTGTGCGCTTGTCTGCCGGTCGCGAAAATATGACTGATGAACTGCAAGCTATGTGCTTCTTCGCTGGTGCTAATTCGATTTTTTATGGCTGCAAACTGTTGACCACACCTAACCCAGAAGAAAATGATGATATGAGTTTGTTCAGACGTCTTGGATTACACCCTGAGCAGGGGATCGCAGCAACTAAAGAGCAAGATGAAGCTATGCTTGCCAAGGCTGCTGCGCAGCAAGATAAGAAAGCTTCAGCCTTTTATGATGCCGGTGCACTGTAAATACCTAAGCGAATTAGTTTAGAAACTGCTTTAACAGAAATATACCGTTAACAGCGATGGCTGCTAACGGTAATTAAGTCTCGCTCTCATATTGAGTAATGTTATGTCTAATGTCGCCACGAAAAAATTACAGCCGCTTCACGATAGGGTGGTAGAGGCTAATCGGTCTTTGGCAGACAAAGGGCTGTTAAGAAAACGGGTTAAAGTTATGCTTGACCCTGAACACGCCAGCTGTTTTGAAGTCGATGACTTACCCTATATTAACTTTAGCAGTAACGATTATTTAGGACTGTCTAGAGATCCAAATGTAATTGAAGCCCTATATAGCGGTGCAAAAGATTTTGGTGCTGGTGGTGCTTCTTCGCCTTTAGTCATTGGATATAATCAGGCACACCAGCAGCTTGAACAGGCATTGTGTAACGCGACAGGTCATGAAGCAGCACTACTTTTTTGTTCTGGCTTTACAGCAAATCATGCCTTGATGAAAACCTTGTTCAATGACTCTGATCAGGTGCTCACTGACAAGTTGGTGCACGCTTCTGTGATTGATGGCCTGCAAGATAGTGGTGCCACGCTGAAACGATTTATCCATAATGATGTTGCCTCAGCCACTCATAATTTTGAACGCCACGCTCCATGCGCTGTGATCACCGAGAGTGTTTTTAGTATGGATGGTGATGTAGCACCGCTGGCAGAGCTATCTGCTTTATGCAAACAAAATGGTGCATGGTTCATCGTTGATGATGCCCACGGCTTTGGCGTTATCGGAGATAATGGCATGGGCGCCTCCGCAGTGGCCGAGGGCATTGATATCGATGCCCAGGTGGTTACATTTGGGAAAGCTTTAGGAGGACAGGGCGCTGCGATACTGGGAAGCCGCGAGTTAATCGAATATTTGGTGGCAAACGCAAGGCAATATATCTATTCGACAGCGCTTTCACCAGCAAATGCCGCTGCTGTGACTGCATCTATCGATACTATTATTAATACGCCGCAACTGAATCAAAAGTTACAGGCTAACATTGCCACTTTTATAACAAGCTGTGATGCTGCCAGTATTGAACTAACTGGTTCATGCACTGCAATTCAACCTATTATTATCGGTGATAGTGCTAGGACATTGGCAATTGCAAAAAGGTTAAAAGAACACGGTTTCTGGGTCGGTGCAATTAGACCCCCAACGGTGGCTCAAGGTAGCGCTAGATTAAGAGTGACATTAACAGCCGAACATTGCGAAGAAGATATCCACGCGTTTGTAGCCGTACTTGCAGATATTTTACAAGACCAGTAATGGTGTTGTTTAGCTGTAAGATTATAAACTCCCATAGTGGACAGGACCCTATAACGTGAATACTGGGCTAGACCAATTAACAACTGATGTCGCAAATCGATTTTCTGCGGCGGCATCGTCATATCATTCTCATGATGTTTTACAGCGTATAACCGCTAAGCAACTGCTAGACAATATGTCACCCTCAGCTCGATTACTCGATCTTGGATGCGGACCAGGTACGGCCTTTAATCAATTTGAAACTGTAAATGAAGTTATTGGCGTTGATATCGCACAGGGAATGCTCAATACCTTTAAAACCGATTTTCCTGCGCATCATGCTCTATGCGGTGACGCGCATAATCTCCCTTTACTGAGTGACTCAATTGATACCATATATTCAAATATTGCATTGCAATGGTGCAGTAACTTGGATGGCGCAATAAGCGAAGCTAATCGGGTGCTGAAAGTGGGTGGTGAAATTAATGCCAGTATTGTCAGTGAGAATAGCCTGTGTCAATTGGCTGATTTAGGCTTAAACGTTAACAGTTTTAATAGTGAACATGCGATCAAGCGCTGTTTTGATTTAAAGCTGTGGAGCGATCTCCATATTGAGACACGTGCAATTACCGTTTACTTCGATGACTTTAAGTCTCTATTGCAGTCTATCAAGGGAGTTGGCGCATCAACAGTTGATCCTAAACATCAGCGAAATCAACCCCACGTCACACTGAGAGGGCGAGGTGATTGGCAAAAATTAGTTAATAAGGCAGAGTTAAGCCGCGCCCCAGAGGGGCTACCTTTGACTTATCATATCAGTTTTATCAAAGCGACAAAGACGCGTTAATAAAGGCTGAAACCTTGGAGTATGCATGACTTATTTTGTAACTGGCACCGACACTGATTGCGGTAAAACTTTAGTGTCATCAGCGTTATTAACCGCAGTAGCTGGTGAAACGGTAGGGTTTAAGCCTGTGGCCTCTGGTTGTGAGAAAACAGAGCAGGGATTAAGGAATAGCGATGCCCTTGCACTGATGGCTGCATCCAGCATTAAGCTGCCTTATGATGATATAAACCCTTTTGCGTTTGCGCCTGCGATTGCACCGCATATTGCAGCTGCTGAGCTAAATGTCGATTTGACTCCTTCTCGCATTCAAGCACAACTTAATATGGCTCAGCACTTAGGTGCAGACTTTGTGCTTGTTGAAGGCGCTGGCGGCTGGCGTTTGCCTTTAGGCGAAGGGCATTATATGTCTGAAGTGGTACAAGCGATGAGTTTACCGGTAATTTTGGTGGTAGGCATGAAGTTAGGTTGCCTCAATCATGCCTTATTAACGATTGAAGCGATTGAGCGCGATGGTCTTGTAGTCGCTGGATGGGTAGCAAATCAAGTTGATTCTAAAATGGAAAATCAGCAGGAAAACCTAGCATCATTACAACAAATGATTTCGGCACCATTTCTTGGGCATATTCCCCATCTTGAAAATGCGACTGCAGAGAATGCTGCTAAATATATTGATACCGCTCAACTGGCTTAAGCGTTAACTCCCTCATATCAGTAGCCCGACAAATGATGTAAATTTCCACATTTTTGTTAGGGCTATCTCTCTGTTAAAAAAGATTAATCAGCATCTATGTCAATTTCGACTCGAATTAAGATTAGATTAATAAAAACTGCATAAAATCGCTCAACCTGATAAAGAAAGCGACTGGGCTAGAATTAAAGCGGTCGTATTGTTTTTTACTCAGTTCCCCCTTGAAAAAAGCAATTTTGGACATATTATGTCTTTAAGAGTATTTATCGGGATTATTTTGATCCTACAGGAGCTTAAATGAAGCGTATATTTTTACTGATTGCTACCAATATGGCGATCTTATTGGTGGCATCAATTGTGATGTCCATTTTGGGTGTTAATACATCAACTATGGGTGGCTTACTTGTGTTTGCTGCTATTTTCGGTTTTGGTGGTGCATTCATTAGTCTAGCGATTTCCAAGTGGATGGCAAAGAAGACTATGGGTTGTGAGGTTATTACGACCCCTCGTGACAATACTGAGCGTTGGTTAGTTGAAACCGTAGCTCGTCAAGCCGAACAAGCTGGAATCAAAATGCCAGAAGTTGCGATATACCAATCGCAAGAGTTCAATGCATTTGCAACTGGGCCGAGTAAAGACAATTCACTCGTTGCCGTGAGTAGTGGTCTACTTTATGGCATGAACCATGATGAAATCGAAGCGGTACTAGCTCATGAAGTTAGCCATGTAGCTAACGGCGATATGGTTACGTTGACGCTTATCCAAGGTGTCGTGAATACCTTTGTTATATTTGCAGCTCGTGTTGTTGCGGGCATCATCAATAACTTTGTAGCTAGTAATGACGAAGAAGGTGAAGGTCTAGGCATGTTTGCTTATATGGCAGTTGTCTTCGTACTTGATATGCTTTTCGGTATTCTTGCTTCAATGATCGTCGCCTACTTCTCTCGCATTCGTGAGTTTAAAGCTGATGAAGGTGGTGCACGCCTAGCAGGTAAAGAGAAAATGATAGCAGCGCTTGATAGACTCAAGCAGGGCCCTGAAACAGGCGCAATGCCAGCATCAATGTCAGCTCTTGGTATCAATGGTAAAAAATCAATGGCTGAACTGATGATGAGCCATCCACCACTTGAGAAGCGTATCGCAGCACTTAGAGCTAATTAATTAGCGTGTGGTAAATAAAGTACCGTTTGACAGTTTACTGTACAAGTTGTGCTTTTATCACCCAAAATCAAGGCGATAAATGCCGCCATATTACATTCTATGCCTCGACTGAGTAGCATAGTTTGATGGAGCGCACGTTTTGCTAATAATCACAATGTTATGATCTTCAAACTAAATTAGTTGCGAATTAGCTAATGCTTAGCTAAATTAAGCTTAGTCGTGCTAATAATATTGATCGCAAGATGGAAACGAAACTTACTTATAATGTTTCCACTATGCGAACATCAAATGAGGATACAATTGTGAGCAAAAAACTACTAAGTGCAATCTTTGGTGCGGCAATCGCAGCATTGGCGTTATCTCCTTCTGTGTTTGCTGAAGGCCAAGAATTGGCTGAAATGCATGCAGAAATGGACGGTTGTGAAGCATGTCACGCCGACGGTTCTCCGTCTGCAGATGGCGAATACGAATTTGAACAGTGCCAATCTTGTCACGGCACACTTGAAGAGATGGATGCAGTCCATCAGCCACACGACGGCATGCTAATGTGTGCAGATTGTCATGCTCCGCATGAAATGAACGTGGGTGACAAACCAACTTGTGACAGCTGTCATGACGATGGACGTACTGCTGAGTCAACACTTAAATAACTTCAGCCGTTATCTATAAAAACCAGCTAATAGCTGGTTTTTTTGTGCCTGAATTTTGCGTTTTGTAGTTTTAATACCAATTGACTTGTTGTTACTCTTATACCTCTTTGTGAGTATGTTATCTCAATGTTTATCAATGGCTTGCGTGATTTCGGTGCGTGCATTTGCCCCTTTGTAGCACATGCAGGCAAGTTAATAGTGTTTACCCTAACAAATAGCTATTAAAAACAGCGCTTTAATTTATGGCATGAGAATTGCGATATCACATGCAGAGTAAATTAACGGGAAGCGAATCATGCCAAGCTGTAAAACAACCTGTGCATATTGTGGTGTCGGTTGCGGGGTAAAGGTCGAGAAGGTTGATAGAGCTGAGGTCGGTCAAGCTTCAGCTAGCAGCTCTTTTGCTATTAGCGGAGATGTGGAACACTCTGCAAATAGTGGCGATCTGTGTGGTAAAGGCTTGGCGCTATTAGATAGCCTAAATCTTCCTAATAAACTGTTATATCCACGTATTAAAAACACGGGGGCAGATTATGAGGATATAAGCTGGCCTAAGGCAATATCAGCAGTCGCGAATGCATTTAATAGCACTATCGCTAAATATGGTTCAGACTCAGTTGCATTTTATCTTTCAGGTCAACTGCTTACGGAAGATTATTATGTTGCCAATAAATTAGCTAAAGGCTTTATTGGTACCGCAAATGTAGATACTAATTCAAGGTTATGCATGTCATCGGCAGTGAGCGCTCATATGCGCGCCTTTGGTGAAGATGTCGTTCCTGGTTGCTATGAAGATCTACAGCTGGCAGATGTTGTCGTTCTAGTGGGGGCTAATACAGCTTGGACGCACCCGGTTCTGTTTAAAAAGCTCTTGGCTGCAAGAGCTGAACGTGGCACTAAGTTGGTGGTGATCGACCCGCGTGTTACAGCGACAGCTTCGCAGGCCGATCTTCATCTTCAGCTCACTCCTGGCTCAGATCTACAGCTGTTTAATGGCTTATTGAATGCTATCGTTTCAAATCTGCAACACGATGATGACTACATAAAACAATACACAGAAGGTTTCTCTCAAGTATTAACAAAGGCGCAGGAGGGGGGGAGCGCTGTTAACGATATAGCACGTCATACTGGTCTGCAAGTAGATAAAATTATTGAGTTTTATTCCTTGTATAAGCAAAGCAGTAAAGTGGTTACCGCCAGTAGCCAAGGGGTTAATCAGTCTACTTTAGGCACAAATACCAGTAATGCAATTATAAATTGCCATTTGGCATTAGGGGATATTGGTCAACCAGGTTGTGGGCCGCTATCACTCACAGGCCAACCTAATGCCATGGGAGGTCGTGAAGTTGGTGGCCTTGCGACACAACTTGCCTGTCATCTCGGTTTTTCTGAAGAGGAGCACCAGTTAGTCGCAAACTATTGGCATACTGATAAATTAGCCAATACAAAAGGAAAAACGGCGACGGAGATGTTCGCAGCGATGGCAAGCGGTGAAATAAAAGCTGTGTGGATTTTAGGAACTAATCCAGTCGTTTCTTTGCCTGATACAGCGTTAGTTAAGCAAGCACTCTCAGCATGTGATTTTGTAGTGGTATCAGATATTACAGCTGATACAGATACCGCTCAGTACGCTGATATCCTGTTGCCGGCACAAGGTTGGTCAGAGAAATCGGGTACCGTAACCAATAGTGAACGCACTATTAGTCGCCAGCGCCGTTTTGTGTTACCTCAAGGTGATTCAAAGGCCGATTGGTGGGCACTGTGTGAAGTAGCCAAAGCGCTTGGGTTTAACGCTGAGTTTAACTTTAAAAACAGCGGCGAAATTTTCAAGGAATATGCTCAGCTAAGCGCACGTGTAAAGCAACATTTTCCACAGAAACAGTTCTCAATTGCAGGACTTGCAAATCTGACACCGGATCAATACCAACACCTTGTGCCGACTCAATGGCCGATTGATGATATTGACGCTTTGGGGCAAAAAAACAAACGGCTCTTTAATGATGGAGTATTTGCAACCGCAACGGGTAAGGCGCAATTTGTCGAAACCCCATTTACATCAGCAATAACATCACCCATTTCTGATGATGTTAGTTCAGGCTCCAATAAAGTTCGACTAAACAGTGGCCGCACTCGGGATCAGTGGCACACAATGACCAAGACTGGTCATATTGCCAAGTTGGCTGCTGCAGACTATCAGCCAGAACTAAAGCTAAATGTGTCAACATCGATTAAGAATGGGCTTATTGAAGGCGAATTCGCTGCGTTAGCCACTGACAACCTAGCCACTCCTTTGATTGCTAGAGTTGTTATCGAGCAATCAATACAAACTGATAGTGCTTTTTTGTCTATGCATTGGTCATCACAGTTCAGTAAGAGTGGTGGCGTTAATAATGTTACTTCAGCAGCGGTAGATCCCCATTCAAAGCAACCCGGGTTTAAGAATCAATGGGTACAAATTAAGCCATTAAAAGTGGTGGAACAGGGAACGGAGTGGGGACAATCTGTCGTTGATCCCGAATTGCTTTGCTGGGATGTAAAGCAGCAGCTTCAAGGTGGGTTTTGCCGTCACATCGCTGCAGATGAAGATTTTAGTCTGTCACTCTCAGAGCTTAATACGACACTTTGCTTGTCATCAGCAGCCAGTGTGAACGGTCATGTTATACAGTGGAAGCATCAAAACAAGCGAGTGACATGCATCGTCAATAAAGGGCGTCTTAAAACGTTAGTTATCACAGGTGTAGAGCAATTATGTGTTGATAACAATGCTATTCAGTTACTGATAAATCAAATATTTAATGCTGGTTCAATTAAAAAATTACATCAAATACTGCGTGCTGGTAGTAGTCAAATAGTGTGTGCCTGCACGGGGGTGACCCAATCTGATATTGAATCGCAGATGCTAATAGATATCTCGGGTGGTGCCGACAATGCTCCATCATTAATTGAAAAAGTACAGCAAAAACTACACTGCAGTGCGGTATGTGGTAGTTGCTTAAATCAAGTAAAAGAGATTGCAGACTGTGTCATAGCACAGAAGCAGAGACCAAACAGGGAGGTTGCTTAATGATGCTAAATTCCACAAATAAACCAGTGCAATTGGAAAATAATCTACCGCAACAACACTTAAGCCAAGAGCTGTTATTAACGCTAAACGAAACAATTTCCATGCAAAATACAGCTGGTTTCGATGAAAATAGGATTGCGATAGTCGGCGCGGGCTGTGGTGATATTGATCTACTGACTATTAAGGCGGTACGAGCAATAATCGGTGCCCAGGCAATCGTCTATGACAATTTAGTGAGTAGAGATATTTTACAGTTAGCGGCTGATGATTGTGAATTACATTATATGGGAAAACGCTTTGAGGAACCGAGTGCGACTCAGGAGCAGATAAACCTCAAGTTACTCCAATTGAACCAACAAGGTAAGGTGGTTATTCGTCTTAAAGGCGGTGACCCAAACGTATTTGGCCGCGGTGCTGAAGAGGCTATGTATCTTGCTCAACATGGTATAAAAAGTGAGTTTATAGCAGGGGTCACAGCCGCTTTGGGTTGCGCTGCAAGCGCTGGGATCCCGTTGACACACAGAAAAGTGTCTCGTTCAGTGACTTTTGTGACTGGACATAATTGTGATGACTCTGCTGTTGAATGGGGCGGTTTGCTGGCATCAAAAAGTACACTTGTGTTTTATATGGGAAAAGAGAGAGCTGCAGATATCGCGCACGGTTTATTAAAAGCCGGTGCTAAGTTATCGCTGTCGGTGGCTTTTATCTCTAATGGCGGCCGCACGGATCAGCAGGTAATCACTACCACGATTAAGGATATGGTTGATGTAGCTGGTGCGATAACGGTTGATGGTCCAACACTGCTGATTGTTGGTGAGGTGGTCGCTATAGGCAAGGAGCTTGCTAACTGTATGAGCTCGCTTGACCTTGGTCAAATGGTTAACAACTTACCGCTTGAGCGTGCATATGGATAGTTACGCCACCAAAGCTAGATTAGTGAATATTACTGAATCTCATGAGTATAAACAGCTAATCAGAATCCTTGCTCGCGGAAAGAAGGGCTCTCGTTCGTTAAATTTTCTTGAAAGCTATCAACTCATTCGCGGTTTTTACGATAATTTTGGCAACGTGACTCAGCTAAGTGTGGCACTAATGTTGATGCGAGTTAAGGGGGAGAGTGCTGAAGAGGTTGCTGGCGCTGCTATTGCGTTAAAAACAACGATAGAGAGTAACTGGCAGCAGCTTGATGTCGATATTGACTGGCCTTGTTATGGCGCCAAGCGTGATCAATTACCCTACCTATTGCTTAGTGCCAAGTTACTGGCACAGCAAGGGTATCGTATTTTATTGCATGGGGATGACAAGGCGTTACCTCATCGGCAACATATTGCAAAATTCGTCGATGAATTAGGAATTAGTACTGTTTCAACTGCGGCGGAAGCTAATGTTGCGTTAAAGTCTGCTGGGATCTGCTATGTAAGTGCCGACAAGTTGTCGGCACTGGTTCACTCATTTAGCGTCATTCATCAAGAGCTTGGTCTAAGAAGCCTGTTTCAAAGCGCTATCCGCTGTATTAATCCGGCAAATGCCAGACTTAGTCTTAGATGCTATTTTCACGCGGGCTTAGATGATATTCACTTTAATGTGGCGCGCTTAATGGCCAAAAATGAGCCTAATCTGCATCAATCTAATGTCGCTATATTTAAGGGGTATCAAGGCGAGTGTGAATTAAACTCAAGAACCTCAACAACAATTAATATTTTTAGTCTAAGTGGCCAGCGTCAAATCGCTTTGCCTACCCAGCTTGACGGCTTGATTGGTCGCAAAGCAAATGCGATAGAGCTGTCTGCTCAATGGCTATCCTTGCTTTGGCATGAACTTTCCTTATCTGTTAACCATCATAGCGATGGTGCTCTAGATTCAGCGGAAGCCCACAGAGCAGAGGCTACCGTGATGACGAATGTGATGGCTGTTCTTATGCTGCTCGATTCCAGTATTCAAGTTGATGTGGCTAAAAGCATGGCTAAGACATTTTGGCAGCAGCGACACCAGAACGATTCAATAAATGGTGTTACAGATCTAAAAACACAAGCTCATTGTAAACCAGGGGCAGACCTTATTAGCTCAGGAGGCAAGGCATGCGCTTAGTGAGTTTGATTGAGGATACAGACAATCGCGGGTTGATTGACGCTGCCAAGCGTCATGATTTTGATTTAGTTAGCTTCACGTCAATATCACAGTTTGAGCGTTTCGAACTTAACAATGCCACGGATACCGTGCTTATGGTCGTTGACACTATCAGAGCCTCGCATTTGCAGTTTGTTGAACGATTGATGGCATTCGCACCTGCACCGTTAATTATCACAGCCACAAGTATCGAACCGTGGCAATTATCTACGTTGCTGCATTGTGGGCGGGTTACCTATGTACCGCAGCCATTTGATTATTCCCGTCTTGTAAAATTAATGGAGTTGGCACTCGTCCGTTTTAAAACGGCTAACCGTTTGCACAGTAAAGTTGCGGAACTTGAATGCCGGATCGAGGACGAAAAACGTATTCAACTGGCTAAGCGTGATTTACAGCAATCGGGCTTGTCCGAGCAAGAGGCCCATAAAGTTATTCAGAAAGTGTCTATGGATGGAGGTGTTCGTTTGCCTGATTGTGCAGCAGGTCTTGGAAAAATGGCGCAGGGTCGTTTTGCACATAAATAATCAGTTGCTAACCATATTGGTGCAAAAGATATGGCAGGGAGCTTTGAGGAAAGTAGCCTTTAGCGTTATCCTGGTTTAAAAGGTATTTAAATCAACGCTTTGAATGTATTTTGAGTGGAGGTGAATACTGGCACAATCTTCGCTACTTTTATGAGTAACTAAGCAGCGGTTTTTATTCGTTATTAATAGCAATTAACAATTTGAATTTTTGGCAAAGGCGCCATCTCCATTAGGGAGATTGGCGCCTTTTTGTTTGAAATAAATAGTATAAGACACAAAAGGGGCAAAGCATGAGAGTAGATAAACCCAAGTTAGTTATAGTGGGCAATGGCATGGTTGGTCACCATTTTGTGGAACAATTATGTGAGCAACAGCTTAATCGACATTATGACGTTACGGTTTTTGGTGCAGAGTGTTTGCCTGCATACGATAGGGTGCAACTATCGAAGTATTTCGAATCGAGTAGCGCCGATAGTCTTATGTTAGCAACGCAGGCTGATTATGCGGCGCAAGGTGTTGTTTTACATCTAGGGCAGCAGGTCAGCAATATTGACCAACATAATAAACAACTGACAGTGAATGGTGAGACAGTCTTTTATGACACGCTTGTTTTGGCAACAGGGTCTTTTCCTTTTGTACCGCCGATAAAGGGTAATGACCGTCGTGATTGTTTAGTTTATCGCACTATTGATGATCTGGAAGCTATTGAGCAAGCTGCAACGACGGCCAAGTCAGGTGTCGTTATTGGTGGTGGGTTACTGGGACTGGAAGCCGCTAATGCGCTGAGTGCATTAGGGCTCGATACTCACGTGGTTGAGTTTGCACCGCAATTGATGTCAGTGCAGTTGAACGACAAAGGTGGTGAACTATTAAGGCAGAAAATTGAAGCGTTAGGGCTTGGTGTGCATTTGAGCAAAGCAACACAAGAGATTGTTGATGGTGAGCGGGCGCAGCATCGACTTAATTTCAGTGATGGCAGTTGCTTAGAAACGGATTTGATTGTATTTTCCGCAGGGATCCGTCCTCAAGATGCATTAGCTAGAGAGAGTGGCATAAGTATTGGTGAACGCGGCGGTATTGTTATAGATGACTGCTGCCTTACATCCGCCAAGGATGTATACGCCATTGGAGAGTGTGCCCTTTGGCAACAACAGATCTTTGGCTTAGTCGCTCCTGGCTATCAAATGGCCAAAGTAGCAGTGTCTCAGATAGCCGAGCAGCTACTTGATAATTCATTAGTCTCGCCGGCTACAGAGGCGTTAAAGTTCACCGGTGCAGACATGAGCACTAAGTTAAAACTGCTTGGGGTTGATGTGGCATCTATTGGGGCAAGCCGTGGTTTTGATAATGCGCAATATGTTGAGCTCAGTGATGTTCAAGCTGGGGTTTATAAAAAGCTTTGGCTTGATGAAACTGGCGAGTACCTGCGAGGGGCTGTTCTGGTAGGCAATGTTGACGAATACAGCCATCTGCTTAGCCAATACTTGTCGGGAGAAGCGTTAGAAGAGCCGGCCGTCACATTGCTAATGGCTGATGATTCTGCGCCATTAGCGCTAAAAGACAGCGCCATTGTTTGTTCATGTCACCAAGTTACAAAAGCGGACATCGTTACACAAGTTGTTGCGGGAAATCACCAGCTAGCTGAGATAAAAAGTTGCACTAAAGCGGCATCAGGTTGTGGAGGTTGCGCCGCTGTTGTACAGCAGATCATTGATGAAACTATGCAGGCACAAGGACTAGAAACAGATTCAGGGATCTGCTGTCACTTTGAGCATGATCGCCAAGCACTGTTTCACCTATGCCAAGTAGAAAACATAAGTAACTTCGAGCAACTTTATCAGCTTCATGCCAAAGAGGGCTCTTCTGAATTAGCGCTAGGCTGTGATATTTGTAAACCTGTTGCCGCTTCTATTTTTGCTACCTTGGAAAATGAGTATGTGCTCAATGAAAAGCATGTAGCCCTGCAAGATAGTAATGATGCTTATTTAGGTAACCTGCAAAAGGACGGCAGCTATTCGGTGGTGCCGAGAGTTGCTGGTGGCGAGATCACCCCAGATAAACTGATCGCCATGGGCCAGATAGCCAAAAGATATGATCTATACACCAAAATTACAGGTGGCCAGCGTATCGATATGTTTGGTGCTGCGTTATCTGATTTGCCTGCGATCTGGTCTGAACTAATCGCTGAGGGATTTGAAACTGGGCATGCCTATGGTAAGTCGCTGCGTACGGTTAAATCTTGTGTGGGTAATACTTGGTGCCGTTACGGCGTGCAAGATTCTGTAGGCTTGGCGATTGCATTAGAAAACCGATACAAAGGCCTTCGGTCACCTCACAAGATAAAGTTTGCCGTTTCAGGCTGTACTCGAGAATGTGCTGAAGCGCAGAGTAAAGATATTGGCGTTATTGCAACAGAGAAGGGCTGGAATCTATTTGTTGGCGGTAATGGTGGGATGAGACCTAGACATGGCGATCTGTTTGCAACCGATCTCTCAACCGAACAACTTGTTAGTTATATTGACCGAATACTGATGTTCTACAGCAAAACAGCTGCGCGACTTCAGCGCACATCAGTGTGGCTTGAGTCTTTAGCTGGTGGGCTTGAATATTTGCAATCTGTCGTGGTTGAAGACTCTTTAGGCTTAGCTGATGAGTTAGAAAGCCAGATGCATAAAGTCGTTGTCAATTATCAATGCGAATGGAAAACCAGTTTGCAAGATGATGTGTTTTTGCAACGTTTCAGAGAATTTATCAACCCTAAAGAGGCACCTCTAATTGATACAAAACAGTATCAATATCAACGCTCACAAAAATTTCCTATCAGCTCTGAAGTCGAAACATTTAGTGCTGTTAATCACAAGCTATCGACACTAGGCGATATCGCAATTACGCAGTTGGATGAAGAGGAGGTATTGGTATGAATTGGGTAACTATTTGTGATGAACAAGCTTTACCGGCCAAAAGAGGCGTTGCTGCATGGGTTGCTGGTAAAGCGGTGGCGATTTTTCACCTTGGAGATGCAGGCATTTATGCCATTGATAACATCGATCCTGCAACGGGCGTAAGTGTGCTTTCACGGGGGCTACTTTGTGAATTTGACAATGAGCTATTTGTTGCGTCACCACTGCATAAACAGCACTACAGCTTAACGACAGGGCATTGCTTAGAAAATGAGGTGCTGAGTGTAGATGTTTATGAGGTTAAACGTGAGTCTGGCAAAGTATTAGCGCGATTACTCGCTTAAGGATGAGGGGGAAGGTATGAATAATAAAAAGACAGTACAGACAGGGTTTAATCTTTTTTCTTTTTCAGGAAAAATGAAGGTCATGCACCTGAGCTGGATGGCATTCTTTATCACTTTTATGGTTTGGTTTAATGCTGCGCCACTACTGAGCGTTATTGCAGACAGTATTGGTTTAAGCCAGTCGCAGTTAAAAACATTGCTTATTCTCAATGTAGCCCTAACTATCCCTGCGCGAGTATTGATAGGCATGGTAACGGATAAGTATGGGCCTCGGTTGGTGTACTCGTTATTGCTAGGCATTTGCTCCATTCCCTGTTTTATGTTTGCACTAGGGACAACGTTTGAACAGTTGGCGCTAGCGCGCTTCTTACTTGGATTTATTGGTGCTGGATTTGTAGTTGGCATTCGCATTGTGAGTGAATGGTTTCCTGCAAAAGAGTTAGGCACCGCTGAAGGGATATATGGTGGCTGGGGTAACTTCGGTTCGGCTGCTGCTGCCTTTACTCTACCTGCAGTTGCTCTTGCATTTGGTGGCGCTGATGGATGGCGCTATGCCATCGCATTAACGGGATTGCTGAGTTTAGCTTTTGCATTTATTTACTATTTTAATGTGACAGATACCCCAAAGGGGTCGACCTACTTTAAGCCCAAAAAGACAGGTGCACTTGAAGTGACCAGTAAAGGCGATTTTGTACTTTTACTGGTGATGAAATTACCTATGTACGCCACACTCGCATTGCTGGGTTGGAAACTATCTCCTGCGGGAGTGAGCATGTTTAGCCAACAAGTCGTTGACGGTATCTATGTGTTACTTTGCATCATATTAGTGATAGATATTTATCAAACTTACCAAGTTAACAAACAGGTATTTTCTGGCACAGTGCCTGAATTTGAACGTTATGAGTTTAAACAGGTAGCGGTACTGAACGTGTTGTATTTCTCTACATTTGGATCTGAGTTAGCTGTGGTGTCTATGTTGCCACTGTTTTTTGCTGAAACATTCGGTTTAGGCTTAGCTCAAGCTGGTTTAGTCGCGTCCTCTTATGCTTTCATGAACCTAATGTCTCGCCCTGGCGGCGGATGGTTGAGTGACCGTTTTGGTCGAAAATCCACATTGTTAATATTAACTGCAGGCTTGGCTATTGGCTATTTCGGCGTTGCACAGATTGATGCAAATTGGGCATTACCCCTAGCCGTTATTATGGTGATGGCGTGTTCCTTCTTTGTGCAAGGAGGTGAGGGGGCTGTATTTGCGGCAGTACCACTTATCAAACGTCGTTTAACTGGACAAATTGCTGGTATGACTGGCGCTTACGGTAATGTTGGAGCCGTGTTTTTCTTAACTGTTTACTCGATGGTTTCTACGCAAACTTTTTTCTATGTTATTGCAGTAAGCGCACTGTTCGGTTTTATCAGTGTGTTCTTAATGACCGAGCCTAAAGGTCATATTGCTGAGGTAAATGAAAATGGCGAAGTTACCTTGATCAGCGTTAATTAGTTAGGAGTTCGATGAGTATGAATTCAGAGGTTATTGCAGCTAATAATCTTGATGACAATCTGTCTTCATTGGCAACGAGTCATGATATCGAATGGCAAAAGACTAAATGCAATTTAGTTATTAAGGCTGGTCAGTATTCTGATAAAGGTGTTAAAACGGCCAATGAAGATGCCATTGGGATCCGAATTCCTAGCGGCTTAATGTTAACCACCAAAGGGGTTGTTGCTGCGATTAGCGATGGTGTGAGTACTGCGGAGGGAGGCGCAGCAGCTTCCGCTATTAGTGTGAGTAATTTTCTCGCCGACTATTACTCAACGCCTGATCTCTGGTCAGTACAAAAATCAAGTACTCAAGTATTAACAGCACTAAATCGTTGGCTTTATGGTTTGGGGCAAGATTATCGAGATGCTCGCAGAGGCTACGTCTGCACCTTAAGTGCATTGGTTTTCAAATCACGTCATTTGCACCTATTTCATATAGGGGATTCAAGAGTTTACCGCTACCGTAATGGTTCATTGGATAAGCTAAGCCACGATCACACCAGTATAGTTGCTAATAATCAGCGTTATCTTGCCCGAGCTTTGGGGTTAGATGTTAATGTTGAGGCGGACTATCGCATGTTAGCGCTAGAGAAGGGAGACTTTTACCTACTAACAACTGACGGTGTACACGATGTTGTAACTGACTTTGAATTAGAGCAGAAGTTAGCGCGATTTAATCAAACTCAACAGACTAGCAGTGCCAGCAAGCAGTTAACTGACGAAAAGTGTGATAGATTTTGCCATGAATTGGTCAATTCAGCCCTCAATTCTGGCTCCCAAGACAATGCGAGTTGTCAGTTACTATGTATTGACACCTTACCGGAGCAAACCATTGAAGAAGTGTATCAACATCTGTCTAACTTACCGTTTCCACCACCACTAAGTGTTGGCATGAAGCTCGATGGATATACAGTTGTAGATGTATTGCATCAAAGCCAAAGAAGCCAAGTCTATCTAGTCAAAAATCAGCAAGATGATTTATTGTGCATGAAAACACCTTCAGTTAACTATTTGGATGATGCGGCCTATATTGAACGATTTTTACTAGAAAGCTGGATTGGCAGACGAATTAATAGCCCTTATGTGGTTTCAATCGTAGAGTATGATAAACAGAAATCAGCACTATACTATTTAACAGAATATATTGACGGACAATTACTAAGCCAATGGATAAAGCATAACCCAACGCCTGATATACAGGAGGTGTTAGCTCTGTTAAAGCAGTTGGCGATAGGGGTAAGAGCGTTTCACCGTAAAGAAACTCTGCATCAAGATCTAAAGCCTGACAACCTGTTACTAACCAATGATGGGCAGCTTAAAATTATCGATTTTGGTTCATGTTTTATTAAAGGCATTGCTGAGATCTCCACTCCTCTTGAGCGGGATCGTATTTTAGGTACCGCAGATTACTCTGCCCCGGAAAGTATTCTTGGTTACCAAGTAACCCAAAGTACTGACCTCTACACTATAGCTGTCATCGCGTTCGAAATGTTAACGGGTCAGTTACCTTTTAACGGTAAGCAGCAAGCCTGTAAATCAAAGCTCGATTTTATCAGACTTGAATATGTTCCTAGTTATGATATTAATCCTTTGATCCCAATCTGGATGGATAATGCTCTTAAAAAGGCACTAAGTGTGGCACCGGAACAACGCCAAGCAGACTGCAGCGAATGGCTCTTTGAAATGACTGAGCCGATAAAGACATGGCAACGTTCGGTGGTTAAACCTGCATTAATAGAAAGTAACCCACTGCTATTTTGGCGCTCATTGAGCGTATTTCTTGGGTTAGCTGTACTACTTCTTGCGTTATTCTGAGGTTGTTTACCGTACTGTTGTAGTTAGCATCTGCTTGGTATATCTTTGAATATATGGACATAGCTATGTAAATGGAATTTATGAAGTACTTGTTGTTAGTATGCTTTATTGTGAGTGGTTGCCAGACAGTGTCTGCTCCGATTCACCTGCCTGCCCAGATGCCGATATTAGCGTATGAAGTAGATGCCAGTGAATATGAAATACCTGAGCCAGAAAGCTTATTTTCTTTAACTGCTTAGCAAGTTGCAGAATTTAAGCGTTTTCAATTACAGAGTGATGTCGACACATTACTCCCGTTTCAACAAGTCAAACATTTTATTGAAAAACGCTTGGTCAACTTTAACTATGAAGGCAAAAACTACAGCGCGTCCGAGGCATTAGAACTTAACCAAGGTAACTGTATGTCCTTGGCTCTTTTAACCTATGCAATCGCCAGCGAGTTCCAAGTCGATATATCATTTCAACTCTTACATACTATGCCTGTTTTACTCGATGTAACAGACCAATACTCTGTCACATCAGATCATGTTAGAACATTTCTTTATGAGAGCAGGAATGATGAAAGCAACTCTATATTTTCTGGTAGTAAAAGGGTTGTCATAGACTACTTTCCTGGTCGTTATGACAGAGGTGGAAAAAAGGTCGATACTGATGAGTTCTTCGCGATGCTGTATCGAAATTTAGCTGCGGATGCATTGTTCAGTGATGACTTACCACTAGCCTATTTATTACTTAAAAAAAGCTTATCTTTTAGTAAGGTATATGCGCCATCTATTAATATGTTGGCAGTTGTTTTGCGACGGTTAGGGGATGTAGAGACCGCTGAGAGCTTATACCAGTATGGATTAGAGGTTTCAGAAGATAAAGTGACTTTATTGAGTAATTATCACTATTTACTCGTTAACCAAGGTCGCATAGTTGAAGCCTCAGTAGTGAAAAACCAATTGCTTGAATTAGATGATAGCAGCCCTTATAAATGGTATTTAGTGGCACAAGATTCGATAGCCGCTGGAGACTACTTAAGTGCAAAAGTGTACCTGAACAAATTTATTGATAACACATATTACTACCATAAAGCATATTTTGATTTAGCAAAGGTACATTTTAAACTTGATGAACCAGAACAGGCCAAAAAAGCCCTGCGTAAAGCACTCGATTATACGGATTTACCCAAGAATCAGCAGCGTTATCAGGCTAAGCTAGCATGGCTAAATTTACATTAGCTGGTGCTCGTATTAACACCAAACTTTAATCTGAAGTAGAATTTGGTGTTAATACTCTACTTTCGTATTTAACGACGTTTTTTGAACAGCAGTAAATAGAGTTGTTGCAACTGAAAAAGTGATAGCAAACTTTCTGTAATTAGATTGTAATTAATAACTAATTGTTCTAATAGCATGAAACACTGAAATTATGAGCCGGGAAATTAAAAATATGAATTAATTTTTTGTTATTAAGTATTATTATTCAGTTAACAGGAACGCTTTTTACAGAGGACATATTAAACGGAATGTAAATGGTACGATTTTAAAGAACTATCTTTCCTCCTTATTTGTGCTACTCTTAAAAAATCAATTGATTCATGTGTTTAATGTTTTTTCTGCCCGTAGGGCTTGTCTTTTACACTATCGACTTTAAGTTTAACTGATAGGCGGTTTTAAGTGTTATATGTCTATTTTCAGTGTATATAGAACTTCAATTTAATATTATTCATTTTGGCAAGTCAGTCATTAGTGCTAGCTATATGCTTGTATTAGCTACATATGTAGGCATTGAAGACTGATGTAGTGTTAGCACCTTGAACATTAGAATATTTCAATATTTAATTCTATTTGTTCGTTTATTATCTTTAATGTGTATTACACTTATACACACAAGGATTGTTAAAGGATAAACATGGAGAGTCGGATGTTTAAGGTTATGCATTGGGTTATGGTTACCCGCTCACAAATATTAGTTGATCTGCTTAATACTCGTTGGCCCCAACAGTTTTTAGTCAAAATTCATAATGTTGCGCCAGATAATATTATCGATAATTTTACCGAAAATCGTGTTGGTCTAGTGTTAATCGATCTTTCAAGTGTAGATATTCAAAAAGCATATCAAATCCAGAAGAAATTGGATAAAGAGCGCAGTGGCGTAAGAGTTGTTTTCATTCATTATCCTCAGCAGGTCGATGCTCGGTTTTTAGTTCAGCAAAATATCACCGCGGGTGTCTTTTACTCGGATGCAACCTTAGAGAGTATAGCGACTGGCATGTCTAAAATTATCCAAGGGCAAACAGCTATTCCTGATGAGTTTTACCGCGGGCAATTAAATGATGTAGAGGAAGATGAAGAGTCTGAAACTTTAACAATGAGAGAGCGAGAGGTGTTGCAGGTATTGCGATCTGGCAGTACTAATATTGATATAGCAAATCAATTATTTGTCAGTGAGAGTACGATTAAAACTCATCTTTATCGAGCTTTTAGAAAAATAGGTGTTTCGAGCCGTGGTCAAGCGATCGCATGGGCGCAAACGAACATGCATGAAGTGGTGTTGTAATTAGCATCATTTAAGCTGATTTCATTAGCGCTTACCTAAGCGCAACACCGATACATTGATCTTAGATTTTGTCGCTTTTATGTATGGCGACATTAAGTTTAATTATTTTAGCCTTTATCACTACACAATTGCTCTTATCCATACTTAGTTTGCTGTTTGTACGCTAAAATTCGTCAATCGCTTGATGCGCTTTTTCGAGTATACTAGTACATAACTTATGTTAATGAGGACAGCAAAGTGGCCGAAGAAACCATATTCAGTAAAATTATTCGACGTGAGATCCCTGCAGATATTCTATTCCAAGATGAGCTGGTAACTGCGTTTAGAGACATTAGTGCTCAAGCTCCTACCCATATTCTAATCATTCCTAACCACCTTATCCCTACAGCAAACGATATAAAAGCATCTGATGAAAAGGCGCTTGGAAGAATGATGTCTGTAGCGGCTAAGCTAGCGCAAGAAGAGGGAATTGCTGAAGATGGTTATCGATTGATCATGAACTGCAATGAACACGCTGGACAAGAGGTGTTTCATATTCATATGCACCTAGTAGGAGGCCACTCATTAGGCCCTATGTTGAGTAAAAATCGATGAAAGAAACTGCCGATGTTTTCCCGTTAACGGAGATGGCAAGTCGATTTGTAGCGCAGCTCACTCAATGCCAAAAGTTAAAACTGAAAGTACTGGAAGGCAGTAGCAAACATGTCCTGATGGAGCTTCCCTATGACACTCAACTTATCGGTTATCCAGATACTGGCGTCATTCATGGCGGTGTTATCACAACCTTAATGGATACTGCTAGTGGTTGTGCTGTTGTTTGCTCTATTTTTGATAAGTTTCGCTCGTTAGAAATTTCACCAACGCTCGATCTTAGAGTTGATTACATGAAACCTGCAGAGCCTTTTAAACCAGTATACGGCTTCGCCCAGTGCTATAAATTGTCATCTAGCGTTGCTTTTACTCGAGCGATTGCTTATCAAGACTCTATAGATGATCCGATTGCCCATGCGGTGGGTTCATTTATGCGTATTAGCCCCGAAATGGTCGGTGAAGAGTTTAGACAGGCTTTAATGGGGGAACCACGTAATGACTAACCCAAGCGCTGATGAGTGTGAACAAGCAAAGCTCGATGTAAAAAGTATTATTCGTAAAGCCACAGAGCTCAATGATTTTGGCCATCTACTTGAACATGTCCCCTATGCAAAATTCATTGGCATGGAAGTCGATCGGTTTGGTGACGAGTTAATTTTTAAACTACCCGCAAAGGATGACAATATTGGTAACCCTGTATTGCCTGCACTTCATGGTGGTGTTATTGCGGGCTTCATGGAGATGTCCGCAATCGTTCAATTAATGGTATTTATGCAAACCAGTAAAGTGCCTAAAGTTGTCGATTTTTCAATCGATTATTTAAGGGCTGGTTATCATAAAGATAGCTTTGCAGAGTGTAAAATAACCCGCCAAGGTCGACGAGTGGCTAATGTAAGTATTAATTGTTGGCAGACTAACCGTAAGCATTTAATCGCAACCGCAAGAGCACATTTCTTAATCGATTAAACTAGCTTATTCTTGTATTAACAATCAAAGAGTATATTTCAGGGGACTAATATGAAAAAACTGATCCTAGGCTTGTTTACCGCCTTACTTGTAACGGCTTGTGCGCCACATACTGCAGGCTTGATGGCTGGTTCAAAAGGCGAAGTCCGAATAGATAACAGTACCTTTGGTAAAGAGGTCGAAGTTCAAAGCGTAATGGCTCGTCCTGAGGGAGGCTTTCTACAAGGCAGTGGAACGATTATCAGCAAAGTCTCTACAGATTTACGCCTACAGTATAAATTTACTTGGTTCGATACTAGCGGTATGACAATCGATGATGAAGGTGTCAGTTGGAAATCGGTAAAGCTTCACGGTAAGCAACAACTACAAGTCTCAGCCGTTGCACCAAATGCTAATGCTAGTCGTTTTGAATTGTACGTAAGAAAAGCATTTTCAAATTAAGCGTTAACCGCTCAGGTTCACATATGTTAATAAAACGTCAGTAGATCTGGCGTTTTTTTATGCGAAACGTTCAAGTAACGCAAGAAGGGTGTCATGGTTTTGTAAAATTCATGTATAATCAGCCGCGCCAAGGGGTGTTAAAGTCTATAGAGCGAAAGTTGTAATTTTATAGGCTTAACTGAGATGTTGAAAAACAAACCCTTTGAACCTGATCCGGCTAATACCGGCGTAGGAATGGGCCACAATTCATTTCCCGATCGCTTCTTTATGTTGCCGGATCTCAAAATTAAAATTTGAGGTCCTATGTTATATCCAAAAGTTTATTCTCCTGTTGCGCTAGCTGTTATGTCAGCGTTAATTTCACAACCTGCACTATCTGAAACCAGCACCGATACGCCTCACGACGAAATGGAAGTGATGGTTGTTACTTCCGATTTTCGTGGTACTAGCTTAGATAAAATGCCATCGAGTGTTACCGTCATCGATCAACAGCAAATTGAAGATGAAGGTGCGCAGCACTTTGAAGATGTTTTAAATTCAATTGCCAATTTTAACTGGTCTGGTGGCAGCTCACGTCCTAAGTATTTCCAAATACGCGGCGTCGGTGAACAAGAAGAGTACCAAGGTGCACCTAACTCCTCTGTAGGCTTTATTGTAGATGATATCGACCTATCAGGTTTGGGCATGGTTTCGAGCATGTACGACCTGCAACAGGTAGAAGTGCTGCGAGGCCCTCAGGGGACGCAGTATGGTGCCAACGCGTTAGCCGGTCTTATCTACCTTAAGAGTAATGATCCAACTGACGTGTTTGAAAACGGCGCCGAGGTTTCACTTGGCGATGATAACTTGCAAACTTTTAGCGGCTTTAGCTCTGGTCCACTGACAGATTCTGGAAATCTACTCTATCGAGTGTCACTACAACAACACCAGCAAGATGGCTATAGAGATAACCTCTATCTTGGCGTGAGTGATACTAATAAACGCGATGAGTTTACCGGGCGAGCAAAATTGCGCTGGTATGCCACTGAAGATTTAGAGATTGATCTAACCTTCTTACACGCAAACTATAATAATGGTTATGATGCATGGACATTAGATAATAATGGTTTCGATACATTAACTGATGCTCCTGGTGTTGATAAGCAAAAGACCACTGGTAGTTCTTTAAAATTTACCTACACAGGTGCTGAAAAATTTGAGATCACCTCTTTAACGTCCTTTGCCAGCTCTGATACTCGCCATAACTACGATGGCGACTGGGCTAGTCCTGACTACTGGGCAAGTAAAACTTGTGCAGAGTATGACGATGATTGGAATGAGATTGGCAGTGCACCGTGTGTATATGATTACACTTGGGATAAAGAAGGCGATAGAACAACTTTCACTCAAGAATTTAGGTTTAGCTCCAATGAGTCTGGGAGGATTTTTTCAGATACTACCGACTGGTTGATTGGCGTTTATGCCATGAATTTAGATGAAGAAAATGCGCTAGAATCTTTTTACAACGGATTGCCTGATGAGTCTGTTGATTCTGACTATGAAGCAACTAATTATGCTGTGTTTGGACAATTAGATAGCCAGCTTGGAAATGATTATTTTCTATCTGTTGGTTTGCGAGTCGAAGAACGAGATGTAGAGTATAACGAAACTCGTTTGATTGATGACGAGTTTAAAAATGCTAGGTATACCCCAAATGAGACTATGTGGGGCGGTCATATTGCGTTAAGTAAGGCTTTGTCTGCCAATCATGAATCATACATTCGAGTGGCTCGTGGTTATAAAGCCGGTGGTTTTAATATGGCTTTACCAGATCAGTTAGCAGATAAAACGGAATACGATACAGAAATTCTATATAACTACGAATTAGGATTGAAATCGACGTGGTTTAATGGACTAGCAAATACAAATTTAGCTGTCTTCTACATGGATAGACAAGACCAGCAAGTCGCTGCTTCGCAACAGGATTCAGAGAATCAACAGCGATTCCATTTATATACCGAAAACGCAGGTAGTTCTCATAACTATGGTGCAGAGCTAGACGGTACTTGGTATGCAACCGATAATCTAAGCATCTACGGCAGCATAGGTTGGTTAGAAACTGCTTACGGTGACTATGAATATTACGTTGACGAAGATACTACGGTCGATCTATTTGGTAGAGAGTTAGCCCATTCGCCAAACTTTACCTTCAGTGTTGGCGGAACTTATCGTACTGACTCTGGCTGGTTTGCTAACGTAAATGCCAGCGGCAAGAGCGATTTTTACTATTCAGACAGCAATGAGTCTAAATCAGATGCATACCAGATCTTTAATGCCAAAATAGGCTATGAAGCTGATCTGTGGTCAGCATACCTGTGGGGACGTAACCTCTTTGATGAACAGTATGGTGTTCGTGGATTCTATTTCGGCAATGAGCCTGATCTAGGTTGGGCTAAGAAACAATACATTCGTTATGGCGATCCGCGTCAATTAGGGCTAACTGTCAATATTAAGTTTATGTAGGATCTAACCTTGTGTTTCACTCGCGTTACGTATTATCAATATAAAGGTCATCAATATGAAGTTAACAGCAGAGATAAGTTGCTATCCATTACAAGACAACTATTTGGACCCTATAAAGTGGTTTATTGGCCGAGTCGATAGCTACGACAATATCCATCGCGTGACTAACGCAATGGCGACTCAAGTGTGTGGTGAATATGCTGAAGTCATGGCAATGTTGGCAACCGAGATGGAAGCCGCTCACGAGAAGTGGGGCAAAGCCGTATTTGTATGTAAGTTTATTGGTGGTGAGCTAGATTTGAGCCATAGTGAATAGACAAGTGTGCTAAATAGAACAGGCCACAAGGTATTAATGATACTTTGTGGCTTTTTATTATTGTTATTATTTGAATAGAGAGCGAATGTTTCATGGCAGATTTTTGGCTATTGATAAATGAAGGCTTTGCAGGCGTGTTTAATGATGCTCAAGCATTGACAGGCTGGGAAGCTATCGCGGTATTACTAGCATTGGCTTATCTTATTTTTGCCATGAAGGGCAGTGTTTGGTGTTGGCCAGCTGCATTGACGAGCACAGCAATCTATACGGTGCTATTTTGGAAAGTCTCTTTACTGATGGAGTCTGTGCTAAACGTTTATTACATGGCAATGGCGGTCTATGGTTATTGGATGTGGACTAAAGGTGGCAAAGCCCATGAAGGGGTTAATATTGTCTCCTGGAGCTTGTCGACTCATCTAAAGCTTATTGCTGGAACCAGCTTAATGTCAGTTGTTATTGGCTACTTTATGGCTAATCAGACTCAAGCCTCTTTCCCTTATTTAGACGCAGCAACCACATGCTTTGCTGTCATGAGTACATTCTTGGTCGCAAAAAAGGTGCTAGAGAATTGGATCTACTGGTTTGTGATTGATGCTGTTTCTATCTATCTTTATGTTAGCAAAGGCTTGATGTTGACTGCTGCACTGTTCGTCTTTTATGTGATTATGGTGGTGTTTGGTTACTTTATGTGGCGAAGAAAAATGCACGCTCAACAAGGCAATGTGACAATGTCACCAGGAATTGCCTAGTGAGTGAATCGCTTCAGCAAGAGTTGGCACACTATCTATCGGCATCGGGGCTGACCAAAGTAACAGTGATAGCGGCGCTCACTCAAGGATTGAGTAATCGTAACTACTATGTTCGAGGGCTGCACTCAAGCACGAGTGTCGAGTCTGAATGGGTGTTAAGAATTAACAGTTGGGCGAGTACACAGATCTGTGATCGAAGCAGTGAAGTGGCAGCATGGTGCGATGCAAGTCATGCTGCGCTGGCGCCTAAAGTCGTTTACATCAGCCCAGACAATGATTTTTATTTAAGTCAGTTTGTTGCGCAAGATGACAACCGTAGCTGGAGTGATTTGATTAGTGCAAATGGCGCGCACCCCTTAGCAAATATCGAGGAACATTGGCCTAAGGCAGAGCGGTTACTGCTACAATTACTGAATGGTTTGAAAGAGCTACCTCTACCGAAAAACATTATCACAGTAGAGCACCAGTGGCAGATCTACCGCGCTCGTTTAAGCCAAATGCAGCAGCAACTAAATCGGTATCGCTTCGATAATTCTGTACATTCTGTCGCATGGCTGCAGCAGTTTGACCAGTTACTTTCGCAACAAGATGCAGTTACAGATATGCTTGACTCTCTCAATCGCTGCTTGATTAACAACCAGTTTAGTCACCGAGATTTAAATCCATTTAATATTTTGGTTTTGGCAGATAAACTCAATTGCATTGACTTTGAATATGCTTGTACCTCTCATCCATTATGTGATCTCGCATCAGTGATTTCGAGCCACTCATTGTCATCAAAGCAGCGACACTGGTTAATCGAAAATTATTTAGATAAACAAACCAATCTTAATCATCATGCTCAAGATGCTATACCTGCAGCGGTTGATCTATATTGGGTCTTTGCCGTCTGTTGGGCATTACAAATGGCTTTTGATAGTTTGATGTTGAATGGAAAGTTAAATGTTGACGCTGATACAATTAAACAGACCGAGAACTATTTAAGTTGTGCTCAGCAGTACCAAGCGTTAATCGCTAGCTATTCATAAGTGCTCACTTCATTAAACACCCGCGCGACTCATTACTGAAAAGGTCGACAAGGTAATACATTTTGTTACTAGACCATAAAGCAAACCATGTTCTATGCTAGATGAAAGCATCTGAATGGGGCCATAAGTGAAAAAACTATGTTTGTGGGCGTTTATTCTTATCTCGTTTCTAGGTTGCTCTACTAAAGTTGGTTATTACTTTCTCGACTGGGCAATAGAATGGAAGCTCGAAGAGTATGTCACATTAAATGACAAGCAAGAACAACAGTTTGACGTGGCACTAGATGATTTTTTAGTCTGGCATCGAAAGCAGGAACTCCCACGTTATCAAGCTCAACTTTCTCTGTTATCCGTTGAATTTAACAATCAGAGCTTTACGCAACAATCTTGGAATGATCACCTTGTCGCAGCGAAATCACACTGGATCCGAGTGTTTGATTTTGTTGAACCATCGTTAGTGCCAATTATCAGTTCATTTTCAGACCAACAAGTAGAGCAGATCATTGCACAGTTAAGGGTTGACGAAAAAGAACTCAATAAGAAGTATCTAGGTAAAAGCCAATCTGAACTTATTGATATGGCCGATGAGCGTATTGAGAAACGCCTTAAGCGGTGGATGGGAAAGCTAACTACGGCTCAAAAATTGGCTGTACATGAATATAATGTAGCCCGTGGTGATACCTTAGATATGTGGTTAGAGTATCGCCATGAATGGATCCGCCTGTTTTCCCAAGCATTAAAAAATCGTCATAACCAAATGGCGCTTTCACATAGTTTGTCGTTATTGATGACCCAACCAGACACCGTAAAGTCTAAAGCTTATAAAACCGTACTTGATAACAATTCAAAAATGTTTGGTGAACTGCTAATTAAGTTAGATTGCCTCGCTAGCGCAAAACAAAAACAGCGATTTAATAAAAAATTGAATACACTCATCAAAGAGCTAACTGAAATTAGCCAAGAGGATTAGCGTCCATATTATCGATCTGCTATAGCTTAATCGATGACTGATGAAAGATTGTTATTGTTGTTAGGGTCTATTGAGATAATAGAATATACGAGGGAATGACATGCAACTTGCACAATTGTACCAAAAATTTTTAAACACAATAAGTTACGCTGAAGGCATCGCTCCACTTGCATTGCGGCTGTACCTGGCGCCAGTACTCATGCAGGCCGGTTACAATAAATTATCCCATTTTAGTGATACGGCTGCTTGGTTTGGTAATCCAGACTGGGGATTAGGATTACCGTTTCCTGAGTTAATGGTAGTTTTAGCTGCAGGTACAGAATTTGTCGGCGGGGGATTACTGATACTAGGCTTGGCAACTCGACTGATTGCTATTCCGTTGTCGGTGACAATGTTGGTTGCGGCTTTTGCTGTTCATTGGGAAAATGGATGGTTGGCAATTGCAGATGCTAGTTCTTGGTTAGCCAATGAAAGTGTGTTGGCTTCAGCCGATAAATTAGACAAAGCAAAAGAGATTTTACAGCAACATGGTAACTATGAATGGCTAACCAGTTCAGGTAATTTTGTCATTTTGAACAATGGTATTGAGTTTGCGATTACATACTTGTTCATGTTGATGGCACTGATCTTTATGGGGGGCGGGCGTTACACGAGTCTCGATTATTATATTGCAAAGAGAAGTCAGATTGTTTAATCGCTGAAACAGAAGCTTTTATTAATTCCCACCAAATAGGTGGGATTTTTTTTATGGGCTTGCTACTCTCAAGCTAGTTAGTTTTTTTTCACAGTTTTAAGGATAATCTGTTGGACGCATTAACACTTTTATTAACTAGACAATCAACTCCACGCCTTATCGAGCCTGCTCCTACGGATGAGCAACTTAAGCATATTTTGGACGCCGGAGCACGCGTTCCGGATCACGCAGGTTTAACGCCGTGGGAATTTATTGTTGCGGCTGGTGATGGGCTTGAGCGACTTGGATCTATTTTTGCGAAAGCCTCTCAACAAAATGGTGCCGAAGAAGAGTTTATCGCCAAGGCCAAGAATATGCCATTAAGAGCACCGATGGTCATCACTGTGGTTGCTAAAGTAAAACAACACCCCAAGGTACCTGAATTTGAACAACATCTTGCTGCTGGTTGTGCAGCAATGGCTATGCAACAGGCTGCATTTGCTCAAGGGCTTGGCGCAATTTGGCGTACAGGCGCGTTAGCTTTCGATAGAAATGTACATCAATCCTTGAGCCTTGAAGAAACTGATCAGATTGTTGGGTTCCTCTATATAGGTACTCCCGCAATAAAAGCTAATCTAAAGCCGACAAAAGCAGGTTCAAGTTTTGCGCGATATATTTAGCTAAGCACCTTTTACCGAGGTCTTTTAGCAAAGTACAGAGGTGACTTAAACAACAAAGGAGGTTGAGGTGAACGCACAAGAAGTGAGAGACAATGCGTTAGTGGGTGAGCATGTCGTTCTAGAGCCATTAACATTGGCACATTCTCCAGCGCTCAGCATTGCAGTTGGAGATGGGGAGTTATGGCAACTTTGGTATACCAAGGTGCCTTGCCCCGAGGATATGAATGATTACATTAATCAAGCGCTGTTGGATGAACAAAAAGGTGAGTCACTAGCTTTTGCTGTCAGAGATAAACACTCTGGAGCGATAGTTGGTTGTACTAGGATTTGTCATTGGCAACAAAGTCACCGTCGCTTAGAGATCGGGCATACTTGGTATGCTAAAAGTGTTCAACGTACGGCGGTCAATACTGAGTGTAAGTTGTTGTTACTGAGTTATGCTTTTGAAACACTCGATGTGATAGCGGTTGAGTTTCGAACTCATATTCACAATGAAGTGTCACGTCAGGCCATTTGCCGTTTAGGTGCCAATCAAGATGGTATTTTGCGTAATCATCAAATTTTAGCTAATGGAACCATACGAGACACAGTGGTTTATTCGATTATTGACTCTGAATGGATTGATGTTAAAAAGGGGCTAAGCCAAAAACTGCAGGCTAATATTGGGTCATAGGCTATTGATAAATTGAGCCAATATTAGCCTCCTAATATCGAAGCTGTGTGTTTTTTCTGTTACGCTGGATATTAAACGTAAACTAAAGTAGAAATAGTTAAACGAACGATTATAAAAAAGGATTACTTTAATGTCAGGAACGATTCTTCCAAATACGTTGGCACTAGCCATTGGGTTGCTCTCTTTTAATGCTGCGGCTGGTGATGCAGAGGATGCATTAACTAAAGAGTTAGCAGAGTGTGCTGCATATTATCAAATAGCCTCCAGTGCGATAGCCGCAATGAATGCCCCACAGATGCAAGCGGTGGGAGAGAGGTTGAAGGCTTCTGGTGAACAAGCGGTCGATATCGCAAATAAGTATCAAACTGAAGAGTATGTTAACGCAGCCGTTGTTGCCGCAACGAAACAGCATAAAGCGTCAATGCCAAATTCGAAAAGTTTAGGACCATTGATGGGAAAATATAAAGAACAATGCAAGGTGGTGATTAGTCAGCCTGAGCAGCGTCTCGATTATTGGACGATGGCAACCATGTAATAAAAAAGAGAGCAAAAGCTTAATGCCGTTCACTTAACGTGAACGGCTTTCTTTTTTATGGGATATCGGTCCTTTGAACACTTCAACACTCTAGGGTAACTACGCTCCCTTTTCCCCTCTAAAATAAACTGTTTAGCATTCTTT
>NZ_JBFRMK010000142.1:0-6520 GCF_041470405.1 Shewanella sp. 10N.286.45.A1 | reverse complement strand
GAAAGATCAACAGCCCTAAGCTTTAGTGCTAATAATATGCCCGGCATTACCTACTGGGGCTGGAGGAGTTTCAGGCAAAGCAGCTTCAATCAATTTTAACGCAATATCACCCTCAATTTTTTGCTGTTCTTTAGACATCTGTGCGACTTTTAAACCGACACTGCCGTGGCTCATATTAGGTTCGAGATTTGGGGTGGAGAGTGAAATAGCCATAATGGACTCGTGGTTAAGGGATTCAAACTTCTATCGGCGCTGCACACTGTAACTTAAGTGCTTGTTTGTTACAGTGTGTATCGCCGTTTTAGCTTGAAGATTAACTTAGCTTTTTATTCCTTTTCTCTATCAATTTGCGAGTCAAAGTGATGATAAAGGTGAGCACTATAGAGCTTAAGATAAGTCCAATTGCCAGTACGACGTTTTGCAAGGCCGTTGGATCCATCGCCAACATACCGCCAAGTCCAACCATCATGATGCCTGACATTAACTTAAGCGTTTGTCCCTCTTTTTCTGTGAGCTTACGTTTGCCCAACGAGACACTGAAGGCGATAACAATAATGGCCAATGGAATGACATAGACAATGTTATAGAACACCAAGTACATGTAGCGCTCAGCGGCCTCTAAATCATGCATCGACAACACACTGGTGTAGATCATTGGGAAGCCAGCAGTGCAAAGCAATTCATAAGCATTGGCTAGGATAGAGAGCACCACGGTGCCAGCGATCATCGCGGTCATGCTACTCGCACTGGTGAGTTTGCCCATACGTTTGATAAGACCTGTCCGATTTTCTGCAGACATGGAGAGGGTGACTTCCCCTTTAGTAAAGAAGTAGTCTTTAATGTTCACCGCCCCCGCAATAAGCGCGAGAATACCGGCCCCGAGAATGATTAAACCGCCATCGCTTCCTGCGCCAAGTAGTTGGAAAATATTGAGCCAGGCGCTCATAAAGATAAAGTAGATAAAGCCTGAGAAGAATACAAAAATACCACCAACAATGAGCATTCGAGTGCGGCTTTTGGCGTTAACCATTATCGATAATAAGAATAGCAACACGAAGAATGCACATGGGTTAAATGCATCAACGCCAGCAAGAACTACGGTTAACAATGGCAGAGACATCTGTTCTGGGTGAACCACGCCCACAAGTGGTATTTCTACTGGCTGCACATCAGAGGTACTGATGTCGCTGGTTGTATCAAGGCCTAAATCACAGGTGCCTTCATCGGCACTTTCACTACAAGTTTCAAAAAATGCACCGGCAGCTGGTGTTTGTACGGCATAGCTATTGTCATCTTCTGGCTGCAGCTTACCGCCAAGGGAGATGTAATAAGACTTTAATCGGCTCACTAAGAATTCGCCAGTAACCGCTTGGCTGCTATAACCTACTACCGCTTTTTCGCCGCTAGCAAAGTAGGGCACTGAGCGGGCTTCGGTACCTGTTTTACTGGCGATATCTTGCCAGATCTCCATCGTACCCGGATCTGACACTAAATGTTCTTCCACTTCGACCCACGGATAACGTTCAGGCAGACTATTAATAAAAGGGTGTGCTTCTTTACAGTGTGGGCAGGTTTGCGACCAGAAGAAGTGGAGTTTAACCTTTAGCTCACCAGCATCATTGGTATAGTGCCAAGTTGTAGGTTGCTCTGTGGTGGAAGCTGCAAAGCTTGGGAGTGAAAAACTCGAAAATAACAGGGTAGCTAAGAGTAAAATATATTTCGTCATAGGGACTCCGAATTGGCAAATGACGTAGAGCTAATAGGGTTAATTGTTATTTTACTGAATCGTAATGTAATTGGTAAATAAATGTGTCAGTTCTGCGGCGAGATTCTCGAATTAATAACTTTTGGGAACAGCAGTTTGTTTTTAATAATATTTTGAAACTTTCCTTGGTGTTGAGAGTCTGCTATTTAAGCCTGTTATCAATTAGATATATTCAATGAATGGTTGTGGGGAGATTTATTTGATGTTGGTAGCCCGCAAGCGATGGACGTAGAATTGCGCCATAAAAACATAATCTAATGATGCACTCAGCATCAATGCTGCAACATAATATGTTGCAGTTAGCGCTTTAAAACGTTATCTACGCTTTATTGAGTGATAACCGTTGGAGTCTCTAGCTTTGCCACTCGCAAGCTTGACTCTTGTTCGGGGAAAGCACACCAATGTATGGCAACTGAACGATCGGTATTAGTACTAGCCGTTAAAATCCTACTGATAATAGGCGCAGAATATTGAGACTCATTGAGGTAAGTTCTAATACGATCCACTCTACGATTTGCCAACCATTTATTATACTGACGCACATCTTCACTAGGCTGGATCTTGTTTACTTTAAACTCCAGTAATAAGTAACCTGATTGATTGGGAGGATGAGCAATTAGTTCATCAAGTTCAGAACCGTACTTACTGCTGAAATAAGAGCTATTTTTGGCATACGGAATATCAGTAATATGGACTTTTTGGTTACACTGCGCCATTACTGAGGTTGCAGTGAGACTGATTAAAATTAGCCACGTAACAGTTATAAACCTCATTTCTAACATTCCTTTGTAAAATAAAAGGCTTAAAAATACTGTGTCGGCAGCATTATGTGTTGATTTTATCGCGAGGAATTTATGCTATTGTGCAGTTGATTGCAATGGGAAATTGTATTTTTTTAAGACGAAAGTACTGCAAAGTAACGCTGCAATATGAGTGTCATTAAATGGTCCCCCGATTTCACTCGGCTAGCTTTAACTGCGACCAATTTAATGACAATAATTTGACTCTTTTTAGAGCAAAATAAATTATGCTAATAGTTGCTTATTTACTGTCAATTCAACCTCAATATTGTTACGTATTGCATTGGAGTATGGGCATACTTGATGAGCAATACGAACCAATTCAACAGCGGCAGTTTGTTCAAGTTCAAGCTCAATTGTTAGCGCTGCTGAAAGTGAAAATCCACCAGATTGATTAGCGCCTATACCAACTGTTGCGCTTACCGGTGCCGCACTAATCGCTATTTTTTGTTCACGAGCGACATGTAAAATAGCATTTGAAAAACATGCTGCGTAACCCGCTGCAAAAAGCTGCTCAGGGTTAGTGGCATTGCCAGCTCCGCCCATCTCTTTTGGATAGCTTAAATTTACTTCTAGTAGACCATCTTCTGTTTTAGCGATGCCGTTACGGCCAGCGGTAGCATTTGCAGTTGTTTGGTAGATAGTTTTCATCATTAATCCTTAGGTTTTAAAATTGCGCTCAATTCAATTGCTAGCAAGTTTACCTCGATCTTTATGTTTAACGCAAGTATATTGTGCGCAATTTAATTACTAGAGTATTTTTAGATGGCTAATGACAGCATGCGCGACCCACTTTGTTTAGATAACCAAATCTGTTTTTCGCTGTATAGCGCCACCAATGCAATGGTGCGGGCATACCGTCCACTGCTGGAAAAACTCGATCTTACCTATTCGCAATATTTGGCCATGATGGTGTTGTGGCAAAGTGATGGGATTAGTGTGAAAGATATGGGTGAACAGCTGCATTTAGATTCTGGCACGTTGACTCCATTATTAAAGCGTTTAGAAACGAAAGGCTTGGTGATAAGAGGCAGAAGTGAACATGATGAAAGAGTGCGTGTACTGAATATCACCGCCGCTGCCAGAGTGTTAAAGCTGGAGGCTGAAAAAGTACCCGCGCAGATGAAATGCCAGATCCAGGTTTCAGAGGCCAAGTTAATGCAGTTAAAGTCGCTTTGTGATGAGGTATATAACAGCTTTACTAAATAGTGTTATTCAGCGTGAGTTTAAAGCTCTGAATTGAACAGATGTTTAATGGTGTGTGTATATCGGCATTGTCGACTCCGAAAAACTAACAAAAGGCTGTGGTATAGGGTAAGTTAGATAATACTTATACCGGTAGGTATAAGACTGGTTAGTTCACGCATGGAGGTGGAATGTCGACAGTCGATCTGGTTATCGTTGGCGGCGGCATTAATGGAGCGGGTATCGCCCAGTGTGCTGCAGCTGCAGGTTACAGCGTTATATTGCTGGAAAAAGGTGTGGTAGCAGGCCAAACCTCGGCTAACTCCAGCAAACTTATTCATGGTGGTTTACGTTACCTAGAAACAGGCCAGCTATCGTTAGTTAAGCAGTCGCTTGCTGAACGTCGCGCCTTGTTGAAGTTGGCGCCCTCTTTAGTTAATCCTATCCCTTTTTATATCCCTGTTTACGAAAATAGCCGTAGAGGTGCGATTGCAATAAGAGCCGGTTTGAGTATGTATTCAATGCTCAGCAAGTTTGATGCTTTAGGCCAATTTAAATCAGTTCCCTCAGTGCGCTGGGCTAAAATTAAAGGGCTTAAGCTTGAAGGACTCAAGGCTCTTTATCAGTACTGGGACGCACAAACAGACGATAAATTGCTGACTGAGGCGGTGGTTCGCAATGCCCGTAGTTTAAGCGCACATGTGCTTGAACACGCAAAGTGTACTCAAATAGAGCACTTAAAAAATCACTGCGTGGTGCATTATCAACACCAACAAGCGTTACATAAAGTTGAAGCGCTAGCGGTGGTGAATGCGGCAGGCCCTTGGGTTAATGATGTACTTGATTGTGTCACTCCTACTGTTGCACCATTGCCGATTGAGTGGGTACAAGGTAGCCATCTACTGCTCGATATTGACGCCACCGATGGCATCTTATATCTGGAATCTTGTTTCGATAAACGAGTTATTTTCGTGATGCCATGGAACGGTAAAACCCTGATTGGCACCACTGAAGTTGTACTCGATGAAATAACAGGACGACCGACACCGACAGCCGATGAGATCGACTACTTACTCGGTATTTATCATCACTATTTTCCAACGTTGGGTGATGTTGATAGCTTAAAAGCGCAAATTATTGATACGTTTTGTGGTGTACGAGTGTTGCCTAAGCAGCAGGGGAACGCTTTCGATCGCCCCCGTGATACCTTGCAGCAAACCACTGCTACTCATCCACATTTGCTGACGCTCTATGGCGGTAAGCTAACCACCTATCGCACCACGGCAGTTGAAGTGCTTAGCTGGGTAGAGTCTCATATTGGTCGTCGTAATGTATTGGCAGACTTTAATCAGTTACAGTTAGACTGATTAAGTTTGGCATTGTTAGTGCTTCATTAAACTGTCATCTTTATGTCATATTCTTTGGCAAATTTATGGCTGGTATTTTAGGACGTTGAACATGCTGCAAATATTTATACGATTTTTCTCATTAGGCCTAGTCTCCTTTGGCGGTCCTGCAGCCCATATCGGCTATTTTAGACAGGCTTTTGTGCAAGAGCTGCAATGGCTTGATGATAAACACTATGGCAGCTTGGTCGCGTTAAGCCAGTTTATGCCTGGCCCAGGTTCTAGTCAGGTTGGTTTTGCTATTGGCTATCATCGAGGCGGCTTATTAGGCGGCATTGCTGCGTTTTTAGGGTTTACACTACCCTCATTTATTTTACTATTTTTACTGGCGGTGACTAGCAGCCAATGGCTGGAGTATTCCATCACTCAAGGGGTGATTCATGGTTTAAAGTTGTTGGCTGTTGTGGTGGTTACTGATGCAATTTTGATCATGTTTAAGCAGTTTTGTCAGCGCAAAACGGCCAAGATATTGATGGTGTTAAGTTGTGTGGTTATTTTGCTGCAGCCTTCAATGCTAGTGCAATTTTTGCTGCTAATTATTGCCGCAATAGTGGGACGTTATTATCTGTCGGCAGCCGATGATAAAGAGCCATTAGCGAATGTAAGTTCAGCACAAACAACAGAACCTGTGCAGCTTAACTTCTTCTGGTTAAGTATTTTTGTAGGTCTACTTATCGCTTCGTTAGTGGCTATTGGCTTATCTAAACAAGCTGGCATAGGTACCCTGACAGAACTGTTTAGCCAGTTTTACCAAGTTGGTAGCATGGTATTTGGTGGCGGCCACGTGGTATTGCCACTGCTGCAATCGAGTATTGGCGATGCGGTTAATAATGACCAGTTCTTAACAGGCTATGCATTAGCGCAGGCAGTGCCGGGGCCGATGTTCGCCCTAGCGGCATTTCTGGGTGCCGAAATTTGGATCTCACAACCGTTAGTGGGTGCATTAGTGGCAACCTTAGCCATCTTCCTGCCGGGCTTTTTACTGATGTTAGTTGCGCTTAAAAGTTGGCATGGGATCAGTAGTCGCCCTAAAGTGACTGGGGCGATAGCGGGAGTGAATGCTACAGTGGTAGGCTTCTTGTTAGCTGCGCTGTACAACCCTATTTTTAGTAGTGCGGTACTGTCACCACTGGATATGGCATTAGTGGTGTTAGGTTTTGGTTTGTTTAAGATTTTTAAACCGAATATCTTTATTTTAGTTGCAGGGTTTGGCGTTTCAGGTGCACTGATCTCAGCGATCATTTGATAGTTTTTTTTATAAAAACATAACGTAAAAAAAGGCCGCAGATTGATAGCTATTCTACTTGAATATCAGTATCAAACTGCGGTTTTTGTCATTTTAGAGTAGGGGCTGTTGATCTTTC
>NZ_JBFRMK010000141.1:0-14918 GCF_041470405.1 Shewanella sp. 10N.286.45.A1 | reverse complement strand
TATGACTAGAGTGCGTTACTAGCTTTGCGCTTAGCCAGCTAAGCATCATCGCTCAAGCCTTGTACTAAAATAATTGAATTCGGATAAAAACCAAGCTCGAAAGATCAACTGCCCCTAGTTTTAACATTCTAAGCCAAGCCCGTTTCAGCTTTCACTTTTTGATAGTTTTACTATCAATTCAGCCAATTTAGTTAATCTAAACATTAATCCTTAGGCTTTTACTTCACCATTTCTTCAACGGCTTATATACTACGGGTCTTATTTACATTCATGGAATCTTCCTTTGAAGTGGTTTAAACGTCTTGTTATTGCTTTCTTTAGCCTTGGGCTGCTTGGCATTGGTGCCATTGTGGCAGCATACTTTTATGTGCTTCCGGAGCTTCCGGATGTCACGACGCTTAAGACGGTAAAACTACAAACGCCACTGAGAATTTACAGTAGCGACGGTAAACTTATTTCCCAGTTTGGTGAAAAACGTCGAATTCCTGTCCAATATGATGATGTTCCCGAACAACTCATCAACGCAGTACTCGATACCGAAGACGCTCGTTTTTTCGAGCACAAAGGTATCGATCCTATCGGTATTATTCGTGCTGCATTTATTCTGGTCACTACAGGTAAGAAGAGTCAGGGTGCAAGTACAATTACCCAGCAAGTAGCCCGAGGTTTCTTCTTAACCCGAGACAAAACCTATATCCGAAAGACAAAAGAGATCTTTCTAGCCTTAAAGATTGAAAAAGCTCTTAATAAAGAGGAGATCTTAACCCTTTACCTTAACCGCTCATTCCTTGGCAACCGCGCTTACGGTGTTGGTGCTGCGGCTCAAGTTTATTACGGTAAAGAGTTAAACGAACTGACTCTTCCTGAAATGGCGATGATTGCTGGTTTGCCTCAATCACCTTCAGCAGCAAACCCTATCAGAAACTCAACCCGCGCCCTAAATCGTCGCAACTGGGTACTAAGTCGCATGCTTGAAAAACGTAACATTACTCAAGCGCAGTATGAAGAGGCCATTCAAGCGCCTATTACAGCCAAATACCATGGCGCAGTAATCGATCTATATGCCCCTTATATCTCAGAGATGGCACGCGACTACTTAGTTGAAAAGTACGGTGAAGAGGAAGCCTATACTGGCGGTTATGATATCTACACGACGGTAGATTCAAAACTACAGTTAGATGCACAAAAAGCCCTTCGCCATAACGTTTATGCCTATGACGAACGCCATGGCTACCGTGGACGCACTAAGATACTTTGGACCGATGTACAGCCAGACAATGAAGAGATCAAAGCGAAATTAAAGCAAACGGGGTCATTCCAAGGCATGCACCCAGCAGCAGTGCTTAGCGTTGATGAGCAAACAGCCAAGGTGATGACAGCTAAAGGTGATGTCTATGAACTCCCTTGGGATGGTATCAAATGGGCGCGTAAATTCATTACCAATAAGCGTCAAGGTAAAGCACCTAAACTTGCTACAGAGGTATTAACTGCTGGTCAGCAAGTTTGGATCCGTAATAATGGCGATATCTGGCAACTTAGCCAGGTCCCTTTGGTTGCCAGTGCGATTGTATCGGTAGATCCTCAAGATGGTGCTATTAGAAACCTTGTCGGTGGCTTTAGCTTTTACACTAGCCAATATAACCGCGTCACTCAGGCTAAGCGTCAGCTAGGTTCGAATATCAAGCCATTTATCTATACCGCGGCATTAGAGAAAGGTTATACCCTTTCAACACTGATCAACAACGCACCGATTAATAAACCTGATACACGACAAGGAACGGCTTGGCGCCCTAAAAACTCGCCGGATGTTTATGGTGGCCCAACAAGGCTTCGTGTTGGTTTAGCGCAATCAATTAACGTTATGTCAGTTCGTGCCGTGCGTTATAGCGGATTAGATGCAACCATTGCCCAACTGGTTAAGTTTGGCTTCGATCCGGCTGACCTTCCTCGTAACGAATCTATTGCGCTGGGCTCACCATCAGTCACTCCATTGCAAGTCGTTACAGCCTTTTCAACCTTCGCTAATGGCGGCTACTTAGTCGAACCTTACTTTATCGAAAGAGTAGAGTCGGCCAATGGCGATCTAATTGAAGCTGCCAACCCAACACTTGCTTGTACACCTATTGCCCCTGAGCAGCCATTAGTCGATGACCCTTTCGCCGCTATGGCCAACGAACTACCTGGTGACGCAACAGCAGCAACTGAGGATATGCCATCAACCACTGAGCAATGTGGTAATGAGGACTCACGTTTTGCGCCACAAATTATTTCAGAGCAAACCGCATTCCTAATTACCGAATCACTTAAAAGTGTAATTTGGGGTGGTGGAGATTGGAGTAAAGGTACCGGCTGGAATGGTACTGCTTGGCGTGCGGCTAGAGTGGTTAAACGTCGAGATATTGCTGGCAAAACAGGTACCACAAACGAATCTCGCGATACTTGGTTTAGTGGCTTTAACCCTAAACTCGCCACTACCGTTTGGGTTGGTTTCGATGATCATAGCCAAGAACTAGGTCGCACCAGCTGGAATGCTAACGGCGCTAAAGATCAAATATCACTTGCTGAAGCGGGGGCAAAAACTGCTGGACCTGCTTGGAACGAGTTTATGAAAGATGCATTGGAAGGCACACCTGTAGAGCCGACTAAAGCACCTGAAGGGATAGTTTCTGCGCGTATCGATTTAGCCACAGGTAAGTTGAGCCGTAAAACAGATTATACCACCCGATTTGAGTACTTTATTGCGGGTACTGAGCCGACTGAATATGCGACAGAGCAAGAGGAAGACAACAGCGATATCTTTATCGATAAGTCTGAGGAAGAAGATCTGTTTCAGTAATTATCGCAATCGATAGTAATAAAAAAGGCGGCTATTTCTTTAAGAAATAGCCGCCTTTTTGTGTTCAATTACGTCGCGAATCTAATTGCTATTTTTAGCTTGTTTAGTTACTAATGCTGATTTGACCTGCACTAATGATGTACCACCTAATGCTTCACGTTTAGCCAAGCAAGATTCAATCGTAAGGCACTCATACACATCTGCTTCAATAATTGCGCTAAAACTCTGTAGCTCTTCTAAAGGCAAGTCTTCCAGTGGCGTTTGTTTCGCAATAGCGACAACAACAGCCTCACCCACTACATGATGAGCTTCCCTAAACGGCATGCCTTTAGCCACTAAATAGTCAGCCAATTCAGTTGAGTTAGCATAGCCTTGCTGCGCAGCGCTTAATGTTCTTTCACGATTGACCTGCAAACCACTTAACACTAACGCTGCCATCTCTAGACAAATCGCCCAGCTGTCCATCACATCAAACAGCCCCTCTTTATCCTCTTGCATATCTTTATTGTAAGCCAGTGGTAGAGCTTTCATCGTGGTAAGAATACCAATTAGGCTGCCATAAACCCGACCGGTCTTGCCCCTAATTAACTCAAGTGCATCAGGATTTTTCTTTTGCGGCATCAATGATGAACCAGAGGTCACTTCATCATCTAATTCAATAAAGCCCGCTTCACCACTATTAAAGAAGATAAGATCTTCAGCCATACGGCTCAAATGCATCATGCTAATAGAAGCGTCACTACAGATCTCAACCACATGATCTCTATCTGATACGGTATCGAGGCTGTTCAGCGTTGGGCTTGCGAAACCGAGCGACTGTGCAAGTTTAACCCTGTCCATTGGATAAGCGGTACCCGCTAGCGCACCAGTTCCTAACGGGCAAGTATCTGCACGTTTCAAGGCATCCTCTAAACGGCTGATATCACGTTCAAACATCTCTACATAAGCAAGACACCAGTGGCCAAATAGAACCGGCTGTGCTCTTTGCAAATGTGTGTAACCAGGCATAACAGCATCGATTTCACGCTCTGCAAGCTCAATAAGTGCAGCTCTTAACTTAGTCAATAACCCGAGTAGTTCCTGACCTTCTTTTTTGCACCAAAGCTTAAGATCGGTCGCTACCTGATCATTACGCGAACGACCAGTGTGTAACTTTTTACCTAAATCACCCACTTTAGCGATAAGAGATTGCTCAACAAAACTATGAATGTCCTCCGCACCAGAAGCGATAATCATCTCTGGATTTTCGGATGTTTCAGCTAGCAGCTCGTTTAACGCAGCATGTAACTGGGTGCACTCATCAGTAGTCAAAACGCCAACTTGAGTAATAGCGCTTGCCCACGCAATTGAACCGACAATATCTTGCTCAATGAGTCGGTAATCTACAGGCAATGAGTCGTTAAAAAGTTTGAACAGTGCGCTGCTCTCTTGGCTAAATCTGCCGCCCCATAATGCCATGCTGGCTTCCTCTTAAATGCTGGGCGGACTGCTCGTCCGCCGTATAAATACTAAAATTAATGAGCTACTTTATTAACGTTACTTGTTGTGACCGTGTAATGCTCTGATACGACTAGAAAGCGAATACAAACGGATAAAGCCTTCAGCATCTTTCTGGTTATAAACATCATCTTCACCAAAAGTGGCAAACTCTTCAGAATATAAGCTGTTTGGTGAACGTTTTTTCACAGCGCTCGCTTGGCCTTTATAAAGCTTAATGACGACTTCGCCATTAACCAGATCCGCTAGTGGCTTTGAAGCGCCCAATAGTGATTCACAAAGCGGTGTAAACCAACGTCCATCATAAACAAGGTGCGCCATTTGAGCGCCAACTTGCTCCCGCCACTCACGGCTAGTTTTATCAAGCACTAACTCTTCAATTGCCCGCAGCGCAGCAAACATCACAGTACCACCAGGCGTTTCGTAGCAACCGCGAGATTTCATACCTACCAGTCTGTTTTCAGTGATATCAATTCTGCCGACACCATGCGCACCAGCTATCTCATTTAGTAGCATCAACGCCTTGTATGGCGATAGAGCTTCACCATTTACTTTGGTGATTTTGCCTTGCTCTAGCTCTAGTGCCACGTACTCAGGTGCATTCGGGGCATCTTCAGGTGCAACGGTCATGGTCCACACGCCTTGAGTTGGCTCGTTCCATGGATCTTCCAGCTCACCACCTTCATGGGAGATATGCCAAGCGTTAGCATCACGGCTATAGATCTTCGTCGCTGAAGCGGTTGTCTCGATGTTACGTTCTGCAAGGTAATCAAGCAGATCTTCACGACTGACCATTTCCCACTCACGCCAAGGAGCAATAACCTTAAGATCGGGTGCTAATGCCGCAAAGCAACCCTCGAAACGCACTTGGTCATTACCTTTACCAGTACAACCATGACACACGGCATCGGCGCCAACTTTACGAGCCACTTCAACTTGAGCTTTAGCGATAATCGGTCTCGCCATTGAGGTACCTAGCAGGTATGTGCCCTCATAAATTGCACCAGTTGCAATCGTTGGGTAGATATAATCAGCCACCAGCTCTTCTTTTAAATCGACGATGTAACACTCTGATGCGCCAGATGCGATAGCCTTTTCATGTAAACCAACAAGTTCTTCTTCACCCTGACCCACATCAGCACAAAAAGCGACGATTTCGCAATTATCATAGGTTTCTTTTAGCCAAGGGATAATGGCTGATGTATCAAGGCCGCCGGAGTAAGCAAGCACTACCTTTTTCACATCTTTTTTCTTTATTTCTACTGACATTTTTAATTCCTACTACATTATTTCTGGTTCAGTTCGTTTGCACGAACCAACGCAAATTATTGACTAAATAGAGTGACAAGCACGGCGTTTTGCGCATGCATGCGATTCTCAGCTTGATGCAGAATCAGCGAGCCTTCACCATCTACAATCTCAGCGGTTGCTTCAACTTCTCTATAGGCTGGCAAGCAATGCATAAAGTGCTTAGCACCTGCACTTGCCATCAGCTCAGCATTAACTTGATAAGGCTTGAACTTGGCTTCAATCTCTTCCATTGATGCGCTGTCGCCCATCGAAATCCAGGTATCTGTATAGATAGCATCGTGGCCGGCTATCGCTTCGATATCTGAGCTAAGCACTAGTGTACCGCCATGTTTTGCAGCTAACGCTTGGGCTTCACACACAACCTTGCCGTCAGGGAAATGACCTGGAGGGCACAATACGGTCAGGTGTGCACCTAAAATTGCCGCGCCGAACATCAAAGAATGAGTTACGTTATTGCCGTCACCCACGTAGGCAAGCTTTACCTTACTCACGTCATCATACTGCTCAGACAGAGTTAAGAAATCTGCTAAGCCCTGACAAGGATGATAAAGATCAGACAATGCATTTATCACAGGTACAGAGCCATGCTCAGCTAACTGCTCAATAGTTGAGTGCAAGAAAGTCCGCGCCACAATGGCGTCAGCCCAACAAGAGATATTAGCGGCAAAATCAGAAACAGGCTCACGCTTGCCTAATGCACCATTTTGCTGATCAAGATACAAACAGTGACCACCTAACTTATTGATACCAATATCAAAGCTGACACGAGTTCTTAATGAAGGCTTTTCAAATAGCATTACTACACTTTTACCATCGAGCGCTTTTCTGTAATCCGCCGGATTTGCTTTGATGTTTTTTGCTAGCGCTAGCAAGTCTAAAAGCTGCTGTTGCGATAGATCTTTAATTGATAATAGATGGTTCATGAAACCGCTCCCTAAGGTTGAATCTGAGTACCAACGGCTTCACCGTTGCTTAATGCAATAAGTTGTTCTGCATGACGCCAAGATGCGATTTGAACGGCTTCCCCCATCGACTCCGCAACTTCAAGAGCTGCTTCGACTTTAACTTTCATGCCTTTTTCAATCACACCAATCTTAGTTAGTTCGTTAATTTCGGCACGATTCAAGCTGCTGATCAGTTGTCCTTTACCATCAAGTACACCTGAAACATCAGACAACAACACAAGATTACCGCCAACAAGCTTTGCAAGTGCAGTAGCGGCTTGATCCGCATTAACATTTAGCATTTCGCCTTGGCTACTGATAGCGATAGAGCTGACAATTGGCATCCAACCTTTAGTTAATACAAACTCTAGGTAACTGGCATCATTTGGCTCAACCTCTCCCACAAATCCAAGCTGAGGGTCTTTAATGTTTGCTGTCACCATATCGGCATCAGCAAGACTCATACCGAGACTGGTGATACCAGCTTTGATTGCAGCAGCTTGTAAGGTTTTATTCGATGTACCAGCGAGTGCGCCGACAATGACAGGTACCTGTTCTGCAGGTGTCACCCTTAACCCATCTAGCTTCTGCGTGACCATGTTATTTGCGTTTAGCTGCTCATCCACCAAGCAGCCTCCACCATGCACCATAATCAATGGCTGACCATTGGCGATCATTTTGACCGCGGTTTCCATCAAACGCGCCATGCCCATTTCACACTGTAAAAGTGCTCCACCGACCTTCAATACCATCACTGGTTTGGCGTTAGACTTAGCATTCAGTTCTGTATTTAATGTTGCCATTTTAGGATCCAAAGTCGTTATTTTAACAATTCGTTAAAATGAATCTTTATGCATTGCAAGGCCTGACTCGCTGCACCCTTCATTAAGTTGTCAATTGCGCTTGTGACCACTAGGTAATTTGTTTCTGGGTCAAACTTCCAACCGATAAGACAGTTAGGGGTTTGCACTACATCATCAATTTTAGGAAATTGATTCTGTTTTACAGTTACAAGTGGCGCGTTGTCATAACACTGATAAGCCGCTTCAATATCTTTAGCTGTAGTGCCTTTAGCGAGTTGTACCGTAATGGTGGCAAGTATGCCGCGTTTAAAATTGCCCAAATGAGGAGTAAAGATAACTTCTTGTCCGAGCTGGGTAGCAATTTCAGGCTGATGTCTATGTCCAAGCACGCCGTATGGCGTTAAGCTCACTTCACAAAAACTAGTATGTAATTGCGCTTTTCTACCCGCCCCCGTCACACCGCTGACGGCGTTTATTACCGGCATTACATCAGTCAACATATTAGCCAGTGGCTTAAGTGCTGTTAACGATGCCGTTGGGTAACAACCCGGTACAGCGATCATCTTGCTGGTTGCAATTTTGTCGGCATTCCATTCCGCTAGGCCATAAACTGCATCAGCAAGCACTGCTGGATATTCATGAGTAAAACCATACCACTTAGGATACTTATCTAACGCTTCAAAACGATAAGCACCACTTAGGTCAAACACAGCTAGGCCTTGTTGATAAAACCAAGCAGCTAGATGCAAGCTCACTACGTGGTCTGTCGCTAATACGACCGCATCAGCTTGCTCAACAATGGCTGCTTTGGCATCACTGGTAAGCGGGCTTAAACAAAGATTAATATGACTGTATGTAGGGTACAGTTCAGCAAGTGCTTTACCTTTATCTAAGCTATTTTCAGAAACATAAAGACCCTGAATGGACAAATCCGATTCAGCATTTATGAGAGGAGTGATCTGCGCACCGGTATAACCGCTAGCGCCAATAATGGCTATATTTTTCATAGTCTATGACTTTAAAACCTTTATCTTGAATTTAGATGACAAAACGAAAAAAAAGAATGGGCACAACTTAAGCCCTGGCTGAACACCATTAAAGACAAGTTTATCGTCGCAGGAATTGGGTAGGATTGACCTTAATATTTAATAATTGAACTAGGTTAAACATATATACTCTCATTTAAAGGCCATCAAAATATGGTACTTATCTTAGCTGTTTGATAGACTAACACACAAATTTAATTATGCAATATATTTGAATATATATTTAGGTATTTTTTAATGACTACACTCCCTACATTAAAAAGCAGCTTCACTCAGCTAATCGGTTCACCATCGATCAGCGCTTTAGAGGCGCAGCATGACATGAGCAATAAGGCCGTTATTGCGCTACTGCATAATTGGTTTACAGATTTAGGCATGAGCTGCCAAGCACACTCCGTTGCAAACACGCGTGACAAACATAACTTTGTCGCCTCTTATGGTAGCGGCCAAGGTGGACTGTTATTGGCAGGTCATACAGACACGGTACCATTTGATGAAGGGCGTTGGAGCCAAGATCCTTTTCAACTGGTTGAGAAAAATGACCGTTGGTATGGTTTAGGTACCTGTGACATGAAAGGTTTTTTTGCTTTAGTGCTAGAAGCCTTAAAAGAGTTGCCAATGGACAAGTTCAAGCGACCTTTGCATATCCTTGCCAGCGCTGATGAAGAAACGACCATGAATGGTGCAAAAGCATTTGCCGCCGCAAAATCGATCAGCCCTGATTACGCCATTATTGGTGAGCCCACTAGCCTAAAACCCGTATATATGCATAAAGGCCATTTTACTCAAGGTATACGAGTAACCGGTCGCAGTGGTCATTCGTCAGATCCAGCCAAAGGGCTTAATGCCATTGAGGTGATGCACTTAGTTACCGGTCAGTTGCTTAGGCTTAAGCAGCACTTAGCCGAAAACTACCGTGAAGACGCTTTTAGTGTGCCATACCCTACAATGAACTTTGGCCATATCCACGGTGGGGATGCAGCAAATAGGATATGTGGCTGCTGCGATCTGCATATCGACCTTAGGCCAATTCCAGGTCTCGGACTTGAAGATTTAGAACTGATGGTGGCTAATTACCTCGAACCTGTTTCTAGCCAGTACCCAGGCTGTATTAGTGTCGCGCCTTTGTACCCAGGCTCAGAACCCTTTGCTGATGACAAAAATAGTAGCTGGAGCCAATTGGTTGCACAGCTTTCAGAAAGTGAGCCAGAAGTGGTTAACTATGCCACAGAAGCCCCTTATATCAGACAGCTCGGTTGCCAAACACTGGTGCTAGGACCTGGAAGCATTGAGCAGGCTCATCAACCGGATGAGTTTCTTGACCTGCACTACCTAGACAAAACAAAGAAGCTATTAAAAGAGCTGATTTATCATGCTTGTATAAAATAATTTGTCTTGTCAGATTAGATATTCAGTGCAAAGTCATTATAAGCGCCATAATTAGTGTGCTTAAAAGTGAGATAGAGCACATTCAGGCACGGTAACCCGAACTAGATCATTGCCTAGTATGCTATCGCTAGGTATTGTGATCGATTAGCTTACTGATATGGAGCACGTATGGTTGATATGTATGCGTCGTTAAGGTCAAACGTTGGCACCTTAGGACAGATTTTAGGTGATACAATTCGAACCGATCTCGATGACACTTTTTTAGATAAAATCGAGCAGATCCGCCACCTCTCAAAAAGTTCACGTCAAGGCAACGATGCTGCCCGCGAAGAGATGCTGACCCTGCTATCAGCATTAAGCGATGACGAACTAGTGCCATTTGCCAAAGCTTTTAACCAATTCCTAAACTTGGCTAATATTGCTGAGCAGTTCCACACAATCAGCCGTAATTGCGATGAACTTGTCTGTGTACCCGATCCCGTAGAACAACTTCTTGGAAGAATGCTCGGTGGTAATATTGATCAAGAAAAGATGCTTGAGTGTTTAAAGAGTCTTGATATCGATTTGGTGCTGACAGCCCATCCCACAGAGATCTCAAGACGAACCTTGATTCAGAAATATTCTGCCGTCGTCGACTCGTTAACCGCATTGGAAAATCCTCAGTTAACAGAGCAAGAGAAAAAGCAGCATCACCTGCGTTTACGTCAACTTATCGCACAGATATGGCATACCAATGAGATCCGTAATGAGCGTCCGACTCCAGTAGATGAAGCTCGTTGGGGATTAAGCACCATTGAAGTGTCATTGTGGCAGGCGATTCCAGATTTCTTGCGTCAGTTAAATCAACAAGTTGAAGAACGTACCAATACTCAACTACCCATCGATATCGCTCCAGTAAGATTCTCTAGCTGGATGGGCGGTGATCGTGACGGTAACCCTTTTGTGACTTCAGTCGTCACTCAAGAGGTGCTCGACCGTAATCGCCACACCGCAGCTAGGCTCTACCTGAAAGACGTAGTTCTGCTCGTTAACGATCTTTCTATGGAAAGCGCAAACGATGAGTTACTTGCCTATACCAACAACAGCAATGAGCCTTATCGTGACGTACTCAGAGACCTTCGCGGCAAACTAAGAAATACTATCGATTATCTCAATGCCAGACTTGAAGGTCATAAGCCTGAGGTCGATTTAGCAGACATCATTTGGGATGAAAAAGATCTCAAAGAGCCGCTAATGATGCTTTATAGAAGCTTAAGTGATTGTGGCATGAGCCTTATTGCCAATGGGCTACTACTTGATATGCTGCGCCGAATAGCCTGCTTTGGTATCCATATGCTAAGGCTCGATATTCGCCAAGATGCACAGCGTCATGCTGATGTTATTGCTGAGCTGACACGATACTTAGGCATGGGCGACTATGCACATTGGGGTGAAGCAGAGAAGCAATCTTTCTTACTTAGAGAACTCACCAGCAAGCGACCGCTGATCCCGTCTACATGGCAGGGCAGTGATGACGTTGCAGAAGTGCTGAGAACTTGCCGCCTAATTGCGACTCAGCCAGCGCGAGCTATGGGTTCTTACGTTATTTCTATGGCAAGCCAGCCCTCAGATGTTTTAACAGTATTGCTGTTACTCAAAGAAACGGGCTGCCCTCATCCAATGCGAGTCGTACCACTGTTTGAAACATTGGACGATCTTAATAATGCGTCTCAGTGTATGTCGTCGCTCTTTAGTATCGATTGGTATCGTGGTTATACCAAAGGCATACAGGAGGTGATGATCGGTTATTCCGATTCAGCTAAAGATGCAGGCGTGATGGCAGCGGCTTGGGCCCAGTACAGTGCACAAGAAAAACTGGTCGCTGTCAGCCAAGATGCCGATATCAAACTCACTCTCTTCCATGGACGTGGTGGCACAATCGGCCGAGGAGGCGGGCCAGCACATGAAGCGATTCTATCGCAACCACCGGGATCTGTAGATGGACGCATTCGTGTTACAGAACAAGGTGAGATGATCCGCTTTAAGTTTGGTTTGCCTAAGCTCGCGGTTCAAAGTCTCGCGCTATATACCTCAGCGGTGATGGAGGCAACACTGCTACCACCGCCAGAGCCTAAGCCAGAGTGGCGCAGGTGCATGGAACAACTTGCCGATGAGTCAGTACTCGCTTACCGCGCTATCGTAAGAGAAGAAGCTGATTTCGTTTCCTACTTTAGAGCTGCAACGCCAGAAGTAGAGCTCGGTAAACTGCCATTAGGTAGTCGCCCAGCAAAACGCCGTATCGATGGAGGTATTGAAAGTCTGCGTGCGATTCCATGGATCTTTGCTTGGTCACAAAACCGCTTAATGTTACCCGCATGGCTCGGAGCAGGTGAAGCGCTACAAGCTGCATCCTTGAGAGGCGAACTGCCCTTACTGCAAGAGATGGAGCAAGATTGGCCGTTCTTTAAAACCCGTATATCTATGCTTGAGATGGTATACGCAAAGGCGGAGCCTAATTTAGCCAAATACTACGAAACTAGCTTAGTCCCCGAAGAGCTACATCACTTAGGCGTACAACTGCGTGAGCGGCTAGCGATTGGAGTCGATGCAGTGCTTGAGCTCACTCAAGCGGAAAGCTTAATGTCTCACACTCCTTGGAATAGAGAATCTGTCGAGTTGAGAAACCCCTACATTGATCCGCTTAACTTTCTGCAAGCTGAACTATTAGCGCGTACCCGCAGAGAAGAAGAGACCTCAAAGAATGTAGAGCTTGCTTTGATGTTAACCATTGCAGGTGTTGCTGCTGGAATGAGAAACACAGGCTAATGAAGATACTTAAAATTACACTGTGTGCACTATCACTGCTACTAACGGGCTGTGTCAGTCAGTACAGCATTACTGAAAGTGAGCTGGAAGGTTACTTAAGTGATGAGATGCACTTTGAGATCAACCAAGGTAATCAGATCTTTGGTATTGAACTCAAAGTGAATGACATTGATGTTACTTTAGGTGCTAAGCCAAATACCATGTCGGTAATGGCGTCGACCCTAGTAAAAGTGCGTAACCCGATGCTGCCTATCAGTGCCGATTTGACTGCAGAGTTCGAAGCAGAACCTTGGTATGATGCCAGTAATCAAAGTGTCTATCTACGCAACCTTAATCTGGTAAAAGTAGAGTCAAAACCAAAGGATATCGAGAAAGCGATTGGTTCTATTGCACCGCAGCTTATGGGATTTCTAACACAGTTTCTAGAAACTCAACCTGTGTATGTACTCGATACCAAGGAATCCAATCAAGCGTTAATAGCAGAAATGACCAAGCGCATTGAAGTGAAGCCAGGCAAATTGGTTTTAGTATTTGACGAGTAAAGCTGAGCTAAACCGCTAAACATAAGGCAGTAATGATAAATTCATTACTGCCTTTTTATTAAACTTCGTTATTTTGAGAAGCGTTTAATCGATCCATAATCAACTATAACGGCTTCATCGAGTAGTTCTCGACGCAACATATCAAATGCTACCGCAGTACTTAAGCTACGCACTAAATCCCGAGAGCGTCGTGGCAATTTAATCATCTGGCTATAAACTCCGCTCTTAGTTGCTAATGCTATCGCGACAGTGCCAACAGGTTTATCCTCGGTACCGCCAGTAGGGCCAGCAATACCACTTGTCGCTAATGCATAATCACTATCTAAAATAGCTCTAGCGCCTGAGGCCATCTCCTCGACAGTTGCTATAGATACCGCACCATGATCATCTAAAGTTGCCGGTTTTACTCCCAACACTTTAACCTTTGATTCGTTACTGTAAGTTACCAGTCCTTGATCTAAGTAAGCTGAGCTTCCAGCATGTGAAATCAACTGACTTGCAATCATACCGCCCGTACAGGACTCAGCCGCACTCAAGGTCTTCCCAGAATCAATCAACAAAGCATGGATCTCTTCAGCTAGGCTCTTTTTATTATTTGCGACTATCGCTGTACCTAATAGGAAACGGATCTGTGCTTCAATCTTATCCATCTCGCTGATTGCTGCTTTACCACGTGCAAATAACTTAATTTCGATATGTGGCATAGAGCTTCGGTAGCCAATGGTGATCCCCTCAGGCAATACAATGGTTTCTAATGCATCTGCGAGAGACGACTCACCTTGCCCTAAGGTCAGATATTTACGCAGTGCAACATCACCCGCTATTTCAAACCGTTCATTAATAAAAGGAATAAACTGCTCTTTTACCATTTGTTTAAACTCAAAAGGAACACCTGGAGTAAAAAACAACCAAGCTCGATTAAGCTTTACAGCAAACCCACAGGCTGTGCCTACAGGGTTATCTATCATGATGGCTGACTCAGGTATTAATGCTTGTTTAAGATTACTCTCAGCCATCACTCTACCGTTACGAGTAAACCAATCATCTAAGCGATCACGCCAGATTTTACTCTCCACCAAAGGCTCACCTTTAGCTAATGCCATCGCTTCCGAGGATAGATCATCACTAGTAGGGCCTAAACCACCGTTAACAACAATGACATCAGCCTCGGTGCTACGCTCTTTAAAAACAGCGACAAGATCTTCAAGCCTATCACCAACGGTAATTCTTCGTTGGCACTCTACTCCATGCTCCATTAGCGCATTAGCAAACCACGCAGCATTTGTATCCACTATCTGACCCGCTAATACTTCTTCACCTGTACAAATCATTTCTAGCTTCATTGGACAATCCCTAGCGATTAATTGCAGTTAAATTAGGAGAGCTGAGCGCTAATAGCAATAACCAATTACCATTATGTTCTCAATTCATGTGAAGTAGTGTTTACGCATAATCGATATGCATAAATTAAAAGCGCCAAAAGTAGCCAAAAGTAGCCAAAAGTAGCCAAAATAACCTCATATCTAACAGGTAAAGAGAGATAAAAGCCAAAAAATGGCCTCGTCACACATGGGCATATCGGCCACACCGCTATCAGCGTCATGCTAAGGGCTATAGCTAAATGATTAACTAACTCAAATCGCAGACGTAAAAAAGCCCGTTGCGTTAGCAACGGGCTTTCTCGTATTAGGCGCCTGGAAATGGCCAGCTTCGAGCGAGCTCTCCGCGCTACATAAACGCACTCA
>NZ_JBFRMK010000140.1:0-34762 GCF_041470405.1 Shewanella sp. 10N.286.45.A1 | reverse complement strand
ATCTCTAATCTCTAATCTCAAAGTTCATCTTAAAAAGTAAATTCCCACATCCATGCTACTCGTTTGATTAAACGGCCACATTATGGAGCTATATTTTTAGCTAATACTCTTCTACTGTCTTGCAATACTTACGCGTGCTAACGCCTATTCAAAGAGGCCTCTACTGAATTCCAACTACAAAAAAGCGCCCAACAAATGAGCGCTATATCGTGTCGACTGGTTTTACTTGCCGACTAGCGGAACCACTTCTCTGTATGGCTCATAGTTCTGATAAATTTCAAGTCGCTGCATAAACTCGCCCGCCTTGCTTTTGTCAGATGTTACGGCTAATGCATCTATAGCTCTTTGTTGAGTCGTAATCGCAGCGTCAAAGTCACCAATCTCAGCATATGCAGCGGCAAGATTATCTAAGTTGGTCGGATCTTTTTCATTGGCCTCAAGCAAAGATAACGAAAGTGCTAGTGCCTGATCACCATCGCGGTATTTAGCTTCTGGGCAGGTCGCTAAAATCCATGCAACATTACCTAGTGAGACTTCATCGCCCACTAATTTAAACTGCTCTACAGCTTTACCACAATTACGCTCTACCCCTTCACCGCCTGAAGCATAAATAAAGCCTAATCTAAAGTCGGCCCACTTATTGCCCTGCTTACTCAGCGCTGTGTACCATTGCTTTGCGGTCGATAGGTCTCTAGATACAATGCTGCCTTCAAACGCCAAGTCAGCAACGGTTTGCTGCGCCTTAGCATGGCCTTGTTGTGCTGCACTCGTAATCCACTCCATGCCAGAACCTTGGTCTTGCTCGACATAGCGACCAGAGAGATACATAAGCCCAAGCAAGTATTGTGCGTCAAAATCACCTTGGGCGGCTTTTAACTGGATATGCGCGACTTTGCTGGCCTCTTCAGCACCTTTAGGCTGGGGGATCGAAAAAGCATGAACCGTTGCGCTCGCCGTTATAAAAAAGACCACCACAGTATTTAAAATCCAAGGTCTAAACTTCACTAGAGCTCCTTTTATATCAAACCAGCAAAACATTACTAATGGTCGCTGCCGAAATGTGCTTACTGGCAGTTAGCCAGAATTTGCCACAAATGTCGAGAATAAAGACCCTTGGTCAGTAATGAGAATCATTTTTATTGATGAGGTTCAAAAAATACTGTGATCAACTACATCCACTATCTACCACTCATTGACTGCCAGAAATATACCAAACAGGATGTGATATCGCTTGCAGAGTTAAGGATACTATTGCCTGAAAAGTCGTAATGAGTTGACATATATTACTAATGTATCAAAATAAAAGACTATTTTGATAGCAAGTCACCTTCATGCATAAAGTCTAAAGTAAGACTTCCATCAAGGTTTCATCTGCTTAATTGACGTAAGATGCTTAATTAGCATATTCTTACTCTTAACGTAAATCAGTCGAGGAACATAGGCATGGCTCTGATTGGAAAGCCAAAACCAGATCCTACTTTGGAATGGTTTTTATCACACTGTCATATTCATAAGTACCCAGCCAAAAGCACTTTGATCCACGCTGGTGAAGATTCAGATACACTTTACTACATCGTAAAGGGCTCGGTTGCAGTCTTGATTAAAGACGAAGAAGGCAAAGAGATGATTCTCTCTTACCTAAACCAAGGTGACTTTATCGGTGAGTTAGGTTTGTTCGAAGAGCAAGCAGAACGTACAGCTTGGGTTCGTGCTAAGCAAGCTTGTGAAATTGCGGAAATTTCATACAAGAAGTTCAAGCAGCTGATTCAGGTTAATCCTGAAATTTTGATGAAGCTTTCTTCGCAGATGGCTTACCGTCTTCACAGCACTAGCCAAAAAGTGGGTGATTTAGCCTTCTTAGATGTGGCAGGTCGCATTGCACAAACATTGCTTCATCTTGCTAAGCAGCCAGATGCAATGACTCACCCAGACGGCATGCAGATTAAGATCACTCGTCAAGAGATCGGTCAAATTGTAGGTTGTTCTCGTGAGACTGTAGGTCGTATCTTGAAAATGCTTGAAGAACAAAACCTTATCCAAGCTCATGGCAAGACTATCGTAGTATACGGTACTCGCTAATACAGTATTAAGCTCGGTTTAAGACAGCTTCTATAAAGTGGCCTGAGAGTTATCTCAGGCCATTTTTTTAGGAGTATCGCTTGAAAGCTGTCATTTATTTAAGCGTTTTAGTTTGCTTTCTAAAACTCTCAACCTCGGCATTCGCTAATCAGATTGAAGAAGTGCAGCACTATCAAGCGCAGCAACTGGTGAAAGGCGGTAAGATTTTATCTCTAGATGTCACACTTGCAGGTGTTCAGGCTATCTGTCACGGTAAACTCATTGACGCCCATTTATATCAACAAAATGGTAAATTACGCTATGAACTACAGATCCGCACTCAAGCAAGCCAAATTGTTAACTTGACGCTAAATGCCAGCAATGGCCAATTGATAACACCAGCTGAGTTACCTAGTAGTTGCATTGCAAAACCATTGTAGTATTGGCTTATAAATCAGATCCCTTTACACTGTTCACATACTTTTGAGTTAACACTCCTGTCGAAGCCAAAACGTTAAACACTCTACAGGCACCACTGAGAGCAAACTTTATGAAATTACTCCTTGTTGAAGATAACACTCTACTTGTTGAAGAACTGCAAAAACAGTTAAAACAAGCCGGTTACGTCACTGATACTACAGATAAGATTAGCGAAGCTGATTATCTGATAAAGGAGACTAATTACGATTGTGTCATTCTAGATATTGGTCTGCCTGATGGTAATGGTCTTGAGCTACTTGAACGCTGGCGTGAGCGAGGCATACATACGCCTGTTATCATGCTAACAGCGCGTAGCCAGTGGCATGAAAAGGTAGAAGGTTTTAATTCTGGTGCTGATGACTATTTAGGTAAACCATTTCATACTCAAGAGCTATTGGTGAGGATTCAAGCCTTAATCCAACGTGCTCACGGCAAAGCAAATACACCTAATAAGCAACTAACTTATGCAGGTGTTGCGCTAGATGAAAGCCAACAGTCTGTAACCGTTGCCGATAATACCTTTGAACTGACGGCAATGGAGTTTAGGCTACTAAAGATATTCTTAATGTCGCCTAAAAAGCTGCTTTCCAAAGCCCAGTTAACGGATAAGCTATACCAGTTTGACGATGAGAAAGAGAGTAACGTTGTTGAAGTATATGTTACCCATCTGCGTAAAAAGCTAGGTAAGACTGCGATAGAAACTCGCCGCGGCCAAGGGTATATTTTTCACGGCATCGTTCAATGATCTCAATCCGTAGCAAACTAAGCCTGTGGTTAACAGGCTTAGTCGTTATCGCCACGATTGTGGCAATTATCTTTTTCGAGTCGATGTTACGCCAAGCTTTTCATGACTCAATTATCGCAAGATTGCAGGAAGATCTACAACAAGTCCTACTTGCAACTCATATTGAAGACAGTACTTTTAGAATAGATCAAAGCCAACTTTCCAATTTCTATAACCCCGTGTACTCAGGCCGCTATTACCAGTTAGATCTTCCCGAACAGGAACTAAGATCACGCTCATTGTGGGATCAACGCTTAGAAGTGGTTGATTTAGAAAAAGGCGAAACCCGCGCCTGGCAGACCAAAGGCCCACAAAACCATGACATTCAATTATTATCCATTGGATTAGAATCGGAAGCGTCTGGGATTAATGCAACGCTTACCGTTGCGCAGGACTTAAGTATTGGCCGTAAGGTTTTTTCAGAGATCTATGGCACTAAACTCATCGTCAACCTGGTGATGTTGATGACCATGATAATGGGGATTTTCCTCGTCCTACGTCAGTCCTTTAAACCAGTAAACCAAATGAAAGATACCTTAGCGAGATTGCGCGAAGGCGAAATATCATCATTTGATTTAGATACTATTCCACTCGAACTGCAACCGTTAGCCTCAAACTACAATGAACTTTTACAATATTCGAGCAAACAGATTGAGCGCAGTCGTAATAATCTTGGCAATCTAAGCCATGGTTTAAAAACACCATTGGCGGTAATGCAACAGCAGGTTGAAGCATTAGGTTTGAAAGAGCCTCAAGCCGCAGAGGCGTTACAAAAGCAACTCGACTTAGTACATAAAATGATAGAAAGAAAACTTGCTGCCGCTCGAATTACCGGTGATATGTTACCTGCGGCTCAAATGCAGTTACCGAAAGATATTGAAGATCTGACACAAACCCTCAAAAAGGTTCATCGTACTAAAAGCATTAATTGCCGTTTTAATATTCCTGCTGATATAAGCCGCTTACCTATGCACCGTGAAGACGGCATGGAACTACTCGGTAACTTGCTAGACAATGCCTTTAAATGGGCTGACAGTGAGATCAGAATCTGCATTAGCAATCACAATCAGCAGCTACTACTGACGATTGAGGATGATGGCCCAGGGGTTAAGACAGAAGAGCTGGCACAGCTCACTCACCGTGGTAAACGTTTAGACGAAGCAACCATGGGGCATGGGCTAGGCCTATCGATTGTCAAAGACATAGCCGAGCAATACAAGATTGGCTTGCGGTTCGAACACAGTCAAACCCTACCAGGCCTGAAAGTCACACTCGATTTTAGTGATTAGCAAAAAGGTTCAGCCACAAAAAAGCCGGAATGATTCCGGCTTTTTTGTTTGTATCGTTCTAAGCAACTAACGGGCTGTTTAGTTTACGTTAGTACTTTCAAAAATCTTGTCCGCAGACGCTGCCACAAAGCCTGTGTAAAGCTCTCCGTCGGCTTTAGGATAGCGGATGGCAAATTCATAAAAACAGCTAGGGATCTCAACCACAGCGTCTGAGAAGCTAACATTGATCTTGTCCGCCATTGTTGAAGATTGTTCTAGCAATACTTCAGGGCTGCCCTTAACTTCGCCACCAACGGCATTGAGTACAAAGCCTGCCTCTTTAAGTGCATCATTAACTTCAAAAATAGTGCCGAAATTAGGTAGGTGATTAATTGAAACCGTAAAGTGGTTGGCTCGATAACCCAAAGCCGCTACCCAAGCAGCATACTCACTTTCAGCTAATAACGACTCATAGGTCTTAGCATCTAGATCCCAGTGACGGCCAGAGTAAAGGAAGTTATCAGCTGTTGTTGCAGTTTCATCAACCTGCTCAATCAAGCCTTTAATCGTTGTCTGAAGCTCATCGCTGAACTCTTCTACCAACAACTCAGAGATAAATACTTTTGGTTGAGTGCTGTCAGGATGCTCAAAATGCTTAGCGTTAAGCTTCTTAGCTTCAAATTTATAGTCACCGCAAGCAACATAGCCGATAGATTCAAAATGTGCAGCGAGTACATCAAGGTTAACCTTGCTGATATTAAACGTTCGCAGTGCAATATGATCATTGATGATCGTTTCGCCCTTTGAAAGTAACTGATGGACTTTAGCGGCTGATGGGGTCATCTCAATATAATCTTGCCAAAGTGCTTCAAATAACGCGTTTACATTAGTGTGCATCGTTAACTCCTTTACGCCAGCGTGCTTATTGTTTGTTTATGTCACGCGGCTGTACACATTTGAGGGATTTAGCAGCCCCACCTAGGTTGGTAGGTGAAGCCGCTAGTACTTGCTAGATTTGCATTGCATCAACAGTGTTGATACTTGCTCAACGGCTTTAATGGTTCATAAAAGCTGTTGATATAAACAAAAGGGAAGTGCCCCGAGCACTTCCCTTTTGCTTTAACCGTAAAACTAAATACTCAGACCTGGGCTTAGTTTTGCAGGTAAGCTGACTGCGTCAGCTTCTACTGAAGCGACTGGGTAGGCACAGTAGTCAGCGGCATAAAATGCGCTTGCTCTATGGTTACCCGATGCCCCGACACCACCAAATGGTGCTGCACCTGATGCGCCTGTTATCTGTTTATTCCAGTTGACAATACCAGCGCGAATACGCGCTAAGAAGTAATCATAGTCTTCACGACTATCGGCCAGTATGCCTGCAGATAGACCATAACGTGTCGCGTTAGCCAGTCTGATTGCTTCGTCAAAATCACTGTAACGAACTACTTGAAGTAGTGGGCCAAAGTACTCTTCATCAGGCAGTTCAATCACATCAGTGACATCAATAAGACCTGGAGATACAAGACCTGTTCCCGCTTCTAGGTGCGTTAACTCAACCATTGAGGTAGCGCCTAGGTTGACTAAGTTACGTTGTGCTTCAACCATACCTTTGGCGGCAGTTTCTGAAATCATAGATCCCATAAATGGTTGAGGCTGTGCGTTCCACGCGCCCACTTGAATGTTGTTAACTGCCGTTGCTAGTTGCTCAAGCAGTTCATCCCCGGCTGCGCCTTTCTCAACATATAAGCGACGAGCACAAGTACAACGCTGGCCTGATGAAATATAAGCAGACTGGATAATGTCATGCACGGCAGCTTTAGTATCTTCAACACCTTTAATGATCAGCGGGTTATTACCGCCCATCTCTAGCGCTAAAATTTTACCTGGGTCGCCAGCATATTGCTGATGCAGGATATGACCAGTGCGAGAGCTCCCCGTGAAGAATAGGCCATCGATTTGTGGATGAGATGCTAATGCCTTACCGGTTTCAACTTCACCTTGAACAAGGTTAATCACACCCGCTGGCAAACCTGCTTTATCCCACAGTTTAAGCATCAACTCGGCCACTTTTGGCGTGAGCTCTGATGGCTTAAATACCACGGTGTTACCCGCTAACAACGCAGGTACAATATGGCCATTTGGTAAATGACCAGGGAAGTTGTAAGGACCAAATACAGCAACCACGCCATGTGGCTTATGGCGCAATACAGCACGGCCGGCTGGAGTGTCATTTTCAGAGGTGCCGGTACGCTTATGAAAAGCCGCGACAGACAAACCAATTTTGCCAATCATCGCGCCAGCTTCAGTAGCTGTTTCCCACTGCGGCTTACCGGTTTCTTGTGCAATCACTTCCGCCATTTCAGCTTTGTTTGCTTCAAGTTGGTCACGGTACGCTTCAACAATGGCTAAACGCGCTTCAAAGCCAAGCATAAACCAATCAAACTGGGCGTTACGCGCAGCATCTACAGCAGTATTGACCTGCTCTGGCGTCGCTGTTTTGCTGTTCCAAATCACTTCTTGGTTAGCTGGGTTAATTGATGTCACTTCATGACCTAAACCAGCAGTCCATTTACCTTCAATAAATTGTGTCATTTTTTAATCCTACATTGCCAAGACACGGATCTGCTCACCGTCTGCAACCATAAGGCCTGCAGCAGTTTCAGCATCTAAAATCACGTTGTCGTTGTCTTCTGATACAGCTAGCTCTGCAGCTGTAGCGCGGTAATTTTCAAGTTGAGTATTTGAAACGATAAAGCTAGTTGCCGCCGCTGGAGTATCACCAATAGATACTGTAAGCAGTCGGCTTTCGCGTACCGAACGAATATCATTTAGGTTGCACTCTACAGTCGGCCCGCCATCGAAGATATCGACGTAGCCGCGGCATCTAAAGCCTTCAGCTTGCAATAAGTTAAGTGCAGGTCGAGTATTGGCATGTACTTCACCAATCACTTTTTGTGCTGCTTCTGGTAGCAGACAAACATAGACAGCATTCTTTGGCATCATTTCAGCCATAAATGCCTTTTTCCCTAAGCCTGAAAGGTAATCTGCTTCAATAAAATCAATGCCTAAGAAGTGCTTTTGCAGCCAGTCATAAAAAGGCGAATTGCCATCATCGTCACTCTCGCCACGCATTTCAGCAATCACGGTTTCACCGAAACGTGCAGCATGCTGAGCTAAAAACAAAAATCGGCTACGTGATAACATGCGACCATTGTTGTTTTTGCGATAGCTTCCACGCAAGAATAAAGTACACAGCTCAGCAGCACCTGTGTAGTCGTGGCACAAAGTCAAAGTCTCGACCTCATTGCGCACATCAATCTGCTCTGAATGATAAACTTCAGTACCGAGGCGGTAATGGTAGAAAGCGTCTTCCATACCCACTGCAGCTTCAATACCACAAGTACCGACAACCTCACCGGTTACTGTATCTTCGAGTACCATTAAATAGCCTTCGTCAAAAGGCTTATCAACCTGTTTGGTAAACGATGCTTCTACTCGCGCAATTTTGCTTCTAAGAAGCTCTTCGTTTACAGGTAAAGATGTGAATCCATGTCCTGACTCTTCTGCTATTTGATATAGCGCGTCAAAATCCGTGGATCGAATTGGACGTATAACTAACATCTAGGAGTCTCCTCACTATCACTTGCTATTAGCTCTACAGCGCTTAATAAGCCAATGTTAAGAGCTAAGCAACAAGTATCCTAAAGACAAAAAAGAAGCGCTAGAATGATCTAGCGCCTCGTTTGCCAATTAGGCTGCGACTACTTTAGCGACTGCTCGCTCGAAACGCGCTAGGCCTTCCGCGATGTCTGCTTCTGGAATAACCAGAGAAGGAGTGAAACGTACCACGTTTGCACCCGCTACCAAGCTCATAACGCCCTCTTGGATACCGGCTACTAAGAACTCTTTAGCGCGTCCTTGGTACTTCTCATTAACGACTGCGCCAAGTAATAGACCTTGACCACGTACTTCAGTGAATACGTCATACTTATCATTGATCTTGTTTAGACCGTCACGTAGCAACTGCTCACGCTTTTTAACGCCATCTAACACTTCAGGAGTGTTAACTACGTCAAGTACTGCATTACCAATTGCACATGCTAGTGGGTTACCACCGTATGTCGAACCGTGAGTACCAATCTTAAGATGATCTGCTATCTCTTTAGTTGTCAGCATAGCTGCGATTGGGAATCCACCGCCAAGTGCTTTAGCTGTAGTCAGTACGTCAGGTACCACATCGCCGCGCATGTAAGCATAAAGCTCACCAAGACGACCAACACCGGTTTGAACTTCATCAAATACCAGCAGCGCATTGTGCTTATCACAAAGTGCACGTACCGCTTTTAGGAATTCAGGATCGGCATCGATAATGCCGCCTTCACCTTGAAGTGGCTCCATCATTACAGCACAAGTTTTGTCAGAAAATACTGCTTCAAGTGCCGCAATATCATTGAATGGTACGTGAGTAATGCTTTGTGGCTTTGGACCGAAACCGTCTGAGTATGCCGCTTGACCACCAACACTTACGGTGAAGAAGGTACGACCATGGAATGCTTTATCAAATGCGATGATTTGATCTTTCTCAGCACCAAACTTATCCATCGCGTAACGACGTACTAGCTTAAGCGCTGCTTCGTTTGCTTCTGCGCCAGAGTTGGCAAAGTAAACACGGTCAGCAAATGTTGCTTCAACAAGCTTGGTCGCTAATTCAAGCGCTGGCTCGTTAGTCATAACGTTAGATAGGTGCCAAAGCTTTTCGCCCTGCTCTTTTAGCGCACCAACTAAAGCTGGATGACAATGACCTAAACAATTAACCGCAATACCACCAGCGAAGTCGATAAACTCTTTACCTTCTTGATCCCAAACTCGGCTACCTTCGCCACGAACAGGGATTACAGCTGAAGGCGCATAGTTAGGCACCATAACTTCGTCAAATTGGGCACGTGTAAGATTAGTGTTAACGCTCATTCTTTCTCATCCTTTCTAATTTGCGACCACTTTATATGCAGTCGTTTTCCGCTTGATGCCTTTATCTTATGTAGGTGACATCGCGGTTGTTTGTTTTGCTAGGAGGACATTATTAGCGAAAATGTGATCAAAATACCAGTTTTTCACAACCTTCTAAGAGCTGTTCAGCCCTAATAGTGCATAAAGATTTGCAGAACTGAATTATCAACGCAGATATGGCGTGGGTTTAAGCATATTTAGTCATAAAAAAGTTATCTAGAGCGATGAAACGCTAAATATTCAAACTTATTGAATAATTAGCAAGTCCTATCTGGCCATTAACGCGCTAGAAAGCATTAATTCGTCACTTTTTTAGCCAGTGCATGATTAACTAACCAAATTAGTCTTTTTTATTAAAAATTGTATACTATTTTTTGGCGACAATTGGCGGATGTATGGACGTCTATCTATAGGTTCAGCTTTAGAAATGATAAGGTGTACCGATATGCTTTTTGATAATGTTATCACCTTATTTATTTAACACTAGATCAACGACAGTTTACGGTAATTTTGCGCATTCAACCGGATCAACTCTTGCTCAGAAAGCTCATAATAGTCATACATCACCCGTCGCTCTGCGGCAGTAATATTTCCAGACTCTTGTAACAGGTAAACTTTGGCAAAACAGTTAGCTCTCTCTAACAACTTAGCATCATCGTTTAAGTCTGCATATTTCAAACTGGTATTAACCGACTTAAAAGTCTGTGTTAGACGGCTTTGTTCAAAATCAAGCTGCTCCAACAACTGCCAGTTTAATAAGCCACTGTGCTTCAACGCCTGTTGATAGACATCCAATGCAGGAAACTCAGTTGCCATCACCGCATCGTAAAGTGCTTTATCACGACTGGCACTTGCCTCTCTGAGCCAAGTCCCCCAAGTACTATCAAATAGCTTGGCACAATTGCTAATAACACAAGAGTTACCCAGTTGATTCATCAAACTGCAGCTATAGAAGAATGCGCGATCTTTACCGTGCAACGCAACCAAAGCTTGCGCTGCTATCGCGCTGATAATGCTATAGCGCCATAACTTACGAGTGACCCACAGCAACTGAGGTTGACCAGTGGGCATAAGGTTACGTAGGCAAAAATAGGGGATCAACGCCTGTAGATTTTCAATTCCAATATAATTGAGTACCAACTTAATATCCGTGACTTGGATTTCAGAAGACTTTGGACGACGATGTCTAAAGGTCGGACTGTTGATCATATTAATTAGATCGCGTTGCAACCAAGGCAATGCCATCACCAACGGCCGTATTTTCACCAGGTCGACCTGTTTGCAATAGAGCATCTCCAACAGTAAAACCTGTTTGTCATCAAGGCTTGAATGTTCAAGCACTAATTCGGTGGATGCTAACTGATGCTCAATGGTTTGGTTTACGCTAGTGATAAGTTGGGTCGACACCGCTTTATATAACGCTTGAGCGCGGTTTTGCTTGTCGATTCGCGCTCTAATAGCCTCTCGTTCAATTTCTAGTTTATTAGCGCTATCTTCAAGCTCTGCATCGATTTCGCCAGCCATAGCTGTAGGCTTGCTTTTGCCTACAATTAGCAAGTGTTGCAACCTATGTTCTAGCTCAACGATTTTTCCGGGCTTTACGCCACCCGCGACTGAAATTGCCACTAAGAATCCTACTTTAAACCTTAAACTCAATAGTTGTGATAAACAGCATTAGTGTATTATCACCTTTTTAAACAGCTATAAAAAATCCAGATTAACTCTGGATTTTTTATCGGCTTGCCCACAAAATTATTTAGTCGTTAACGCATTTCCCAGGCGCGATACGAACGCCCTTTCAATTTGCCATTGACTATTTTGTGTAGTGCGCGCTTAGCAACTTTACGATTAACAGCCACATACGAGCGGTAATCGGTAATTTTAATTTTGCCGACTTCACTACCTTCAATGCCGTCATCACCGGTGAGCGCACCTAGAATGTCGCCGGGACGCAACTTCTGTTTTTTACCGCCATCGATTTGTAGGGTAATCATGCTTGGTTGCGTTGGGAAAGTGTCGAGTAAATTCTCTGATGGTAGCCCTTCGCTGACAATATCTCGCTCAAGATAATCTTCAAGCAGCGCCACTTTGTAGCCATCTTCATCGCTATAAAACGTATGTGCAGCCCCTTTACTTCCCGCGCGGCCAGTACGACCAATGCGGTGAATATGAACTTCGGTATCGAAGGCTATGTGGTAATTAATTACTGCGTCCAACGCATCAATATCGAGTCCTCGTGCTGCAACATCTGTTGCCACCATAATCGACACACTCTTGTTGGCGAACTGCAGCAAGGTTTGATCTCTGTCTCTTTGTTCAAGATCGCCATGCAACGCCACTACGCTAAAACCATCGTTTTTAAGTTGTGCCGCCACATCTTTGGTTTCACGCTTGGTGTTACAAAATACTACAGCGCTTTCAGGTCGATGTTGCAATAACAGTAACTTCAATGCTCGCATGCGGTCATTATTATTACCCACTTCATAGAAGTGCTGTTCAATCGTATTACCAGCATGGGTCGATGCCACTTTAACCATCACGGGCTTAAACATGATCTGATCGGCAATCGATTTTATTTGCTCTGGGAATGTTGCGCTAAATAATAGTGTCTGACGCTCAATAGGCATCTGCTCCATAATGCCTTCAAGTTCAACTTGAAAACCCATTTCCAGCATACGGTCAGCTTCATCTAAAACTAATGTATTGACGTTTTCTAGATCTAAACGACCGCGATCTAAATGATCAATAATACGTCCAGGCGTACCCACAATGATATGTGCGCCGTGCTCAAGCGAACCGATTTGCGGCCCCATTGGTACTCCACCGCAAAGGGTAAGCACTTTAATATTATGGATACCGCGCGCTAGAGTGCGGATCTCTTTAGCCACTTGATCAGCTAGCTCGCGTGTTGGACACAAGACTAAAGATTGAATACGGAAACGCTTAACGTCTAATTTATGCAGCAGACCCAAACCAAAAGCAGCCGTTTTGCCCGATCCGGTTTTTCCTTGGCCAATGACATCTTCCCCATTAAGGATTGCAGGTAAGCTCTGCGCCTGAATCGGTGTCATCGACTCGTAACCCATAGTGGTTAAGTTGTCGAGTAACTCAGTTTTGAGCTTTAGGGTTGAAAACGGCACTTGGCCATCGGTATCGAGGACTGATTGAGTCAAAGTTTCTTTCCTAAGTATTCACCGCGAGAATGAAGCATATTACTGGTCAATAACAGCTAACCAGTTCAATACAGATGGCGATTATGCCGATTCTCTGCAGCGATAAAATATAGTGACAAAGACCTTTTATACACAAGGCTTAAATTGTCAATGATGAATGCTAACTATTATAGCGCGCTATTGTAGCAGTTATTACAATAGATGCAGCATCCCCACGCGTTTTCAGCAATAAAGATGACGCCCAGCGCTTTACCTTTAACGCTTTGCCGCTTATGTTAAAACTAACTTCTTCAATTAACTCATTATCATGTCAGTTAAAACAGCTGTAATGCCTTATCTTGCACAGTGTTTATCCAGCAATGAGCTGCTTAACAGTAAACGCTATCTTTATGAGCTTAAGCGCAAGCTGCTACGCCAGCCTCACAATCTAAAAGTATTTATTAAAATTGATGATCCTTACAGCTATATTTTATTGCAAATGCTACCGCGGTTACTGGCTCACTATGGCGTATCAATACCACTGAGTTTATCTTTTCATCCGATCAGCTCACATGCTCAGGACGCCTTTCCAGAACCACTGCTTTGGCAAGAGAATGCTGTCAACGACTGTCAGTATTTGGCCAAACTATATGGTTTAAATTTTCCCGACACCGATTTAAGTAACCGTTCACATAAGATAATGGCTATCAAATCGCTATTAGCTTGCGACTCTTCCACCACAGGACTTCAGCAATTCATCACGGTTTTTGAGCAGTTTTGGCAGGGAAAATTCACCCGCAGCAACAACGCTAGCTTGAGTCTCGTAGAGGATGAAATTTTAGCTCGCAATAGTGCATTACTAAAAACCCTTGGTCATTATCAGGCTGGCACCATTTATTATGGCAACGAATGGTATTGGGGTATTGATAGGCTCGCCTATTTAGAACAGCGCTTAATTGCACTAAGCCATCAGAATTTAGCGCCACTATGCACCAAAACCAGGCTCCAACTTAACAGTTCCCTCGCAAGCAAACCCAATCATTGCCAACAGGCCTGCTTAACGCTTTATTTCTCTATACGTAGCCCCTACTCCCATTTAGGCTTAGAGCAAGCTGTAAAACTGACCCAGAAATATCAAATACCCTTAGTCATCAAACCGATACTGCCGATGGTGATGCGTGGCTTAACCGTGCCTAAAGCCAAAAAAATGTATATCTTTCACGACACCACTCGCGAAGCGCGTCGCTTAAATATAGATTATGGCAAAGTCGCTGACCCTTTGGGTAAAGGTGTAGAGAGGTGTTACGCAATATTCGATTATGCAAAGCAGCAAGGAAAAGCAACTGCGTACTTATTAAACTACTCTCGAGCAGTCAATAGCCAAGGTGTGCATAGCCAGACCGATGCAGGCCTTAAGCGTATTGTTGAGCGTAGTGGTTTAGATTGGCAGCATGCCCAAAGCCTGTTAGCGCAAACAAGCTGGCGTCAATGGGCACAACAGAATCTCGATGAGATGCTAGCGCTGGGTCTATGGGGAGTACCGAGCTTTCATTATCAAGATAAGCATCAACAACTTAGTGTCTGGGGACAAGATAGGCTCGCGAGAATAGAGCAGTACCTTAACCCTCAAAACGATTAAAAGCCCTCTGCAATTCATTTTTTAACAGCCATCGCGTGAGCATATTATTTGCGACTAACAACCGCTATTGCCTTACTCCGGATTAAAGACACCTATCACTGCACCAGTGGCTTTCTTAGCCACTTTTTCATCGGTTTGCTGCTCTCGATAATCACACTCAACGCACTCTACCGTTTCAATACCGTTATCTTTAAACAGCACGATAGATTCCTGTGCTTTACACTTTGGGCATTTAGCGCCAGCAACAAATCGTTTCTTCACTTTCTTGGTGGTAGTCGTCATCAATTAGCTCCCTAAGGGTAAATTCGCGGCTATTTTGCCACAAAAGTATAAATAAGCCGATACATAGCCAGAGTTTTTGGCCGTTGGTCATAGCAGTCAGACTAGATTGTAAGCTATTATCCCCAGCAATAATTGCGTTAACTCAGACTCAAGTCGGCATAAATGATCACCATCTCTCAAGCTCAACTCGTTCGCGGGTCTAAAACCCTACTCGACGAAACATCGTTAACCGTTTATCCGGGCCACAAAGTGGGCTTAGTCGGAGCCAACGGTACCGGTAAGTCATCTTTACTTGCACTTATCTTGGGCAAGATCTCATTGGATAAGGGTGACTTTTCCATGCCTGCTGGCTGGCAGACCGCCACTGTAGCCCAAGAAACACCGGCACTAGAAGTAGCCGCCATTGAGTATGTGATTGATGGTGATACCGAATACCGTGAGCTTGAAACGGAGCTACATAAAGCCCAAGAGGTTGATGACGGCCATAAAATCGCTTTGCTACATGGTAAAATTGATGCCATTGGCGGTTACGCCATCCATAGCCGCGCAGCGAGTCTATTAGCAGGTCTTGGCTTTAGCGAAGCGGAGCAGTCAAATCCAGTGAAGAGCTTTTCTGGTGGTTGGCGCATGCGCTTAAACTTAGCCCAAGCATTATTATGCCGCTCTGATCTACTGCTACTCGATGAACCGACCAACCACTTGGATTTAGACACCATGTACTGGTTAGAGGGTTGGATTAAAGCCTACCAAGGCACTTTGATTCTGATCAGTCATGACCGTGACTTTATCGACGGTATTGTCGACGAAATTGTCCATGTCGAAAATTACAAATTAAATTACTACAAAGGCAACTACACCGCCTTTGAACGTGTCCGTGCTGAGCGTATGGCACAGCAACAAGTCGCTTTTGAACGTCAGCAAAAAGAGCGAGCTCACATGCAGTCATTTGTAGACCGCTTTCGCTATAAAGCCAGTAAAGCTAAGCAAGCACAGAGCCGCTTAAAAGCACTTGAACGCATGACAGAGCTTTTGCCATCACAAGCTGACAGCCCGTTTCATATGGCCTTTAGAGAGCCAGAGGCACTGCCTAATCCGTTAGTGACTATGGAGCAAGTCTCTATCGGTTACGGCGAAACTGAAATCCTTAAGAAGGTTCATCTGAACTTAGTACCCGGCGCACGCATCGGTTTGCTGGGTCGAAATGGTGCGGGTAAATCAACCTTAGTCAAACTGCTTTCTGGTGAACTATCGCCAATGAAAGGTATGTACGAAACCAATCCAGGTCTGAATATCGGCTACTTTGCCCAACATCAGTTAGAGTTTCTAAGCTTAGATGATACGCCGTTGCAACACCTTGCTCGCCTTGCTCCTAACGCTAAAGAGCAGGAGCTACGAAACTTTTTAGGTGGCTATGGCTTTAACGGTGATATGGCCGTTGCGCCAGTGCGTCCGTTCTCAGGGGGAGAGAAAGCGCGTCTCGTGTTGGCACTACTGGTTTGGCAACGCCCTAATCTATTACTACTCGATGAACCTACCAACCATTTAGATTTAGAGATGCGTCATGCACTGACGATGGCACTGCAATCATTTGAAGGTGCGATGATTATTGTTTCGCACGATAGGCATTTATTGCGTCTAAGTTGTAGCGATTACTACTTAGTCGACCAAGGTGAAGTGAAGAGCTTTGCAGGTGATCTTGATGACTATCATCAATGGTTACTCGATGCAGCTAAAGCGGCCAATAAAGACGAAGCCGCAGCAACCGCCAAACCCGTTCAAGACAAGAAACAGCAAAAGCGCTTGGAAGCCGAACTTAGGCAAAAGCTGTCACCGATGAAAAAAATCCAAACCAAGTTAGAGAAAGAGCAGCAGAAAGCTAGTGACCGTTTGCAAGAGTTAGAAGATATGCTCGCGGATACTAGCCTCTATGAAGCTGATAACAAGCCTAAGCTCACCCAAGTACTTAATGAACGTACCAAGCTCACTCAAGGCTTAGAAGAAAACGAAATGGAATGGCTCGAAGTTCAAGAACAGATAGAAGAGATTGAACAAAGTGTTCGCGCTTCGGTCTGACTAGACAATATGGATAATGTAAAGGGGGACGCCCCCTTTTCAATGGATAATGAACATGACGTTTCTCAACAAACTTGATGGACAACTTTGGCAAGATTGCGATGATATTTATCTAACGCATCAACAGATGTGCCTAGAGCTTCAAGATAAACATCAAGTAAACGTGAATCTATTGCTGCTGGCGACTTGGCTTGATAAGCAAAGCCATTTTCTCTCGCTGCAGCAGTGGCAAACGCTACAACAAGATACTTTTAATTGGGAATCACGCGTACTTCTTCCCTATCGAAAACTGCGCCGCTTAAGCAAATCGTGTTTAGCTGCAGATGAGTATCAACAGATGCTGGATGTTGAGCTAATGCTAGAGCGTAAATCACAAAAGCTTATCTTACACAGCCTCAATAAACTGTGGTGGCAGGGAGAAATTCGCAACTTAACAAGCTACCTTTCGCTATTTAACTTAAGCGATAAAGACTATGCAGTTTTAGCTAGCTAAGCATTTTTGGACATTTAGCATTAAATACAAAAATGCCAGTCCTAGAGACTGGCATTCAATTAAGTCATGTACTGTTTATAATTTAAAGGCTAGTTTAGAAAACCAGCTCTACACCGGCAAAGTAACCTTTAAATTGCATGTCTGCAGTCACACCGTCAAAACCATTAACATCAAATTTGAAGTCACGGTAACCGGCACGGATCCGGTAATCGAGTGCTGTGCCATCGAAGTTCCAACCTAGACCCACTGAATAATCGTAAACGTTTGACTCGTCTACGCCCATCATAACATCGGCAAAACCATAAAGACCAAGACCCGGTATGCCCACTTGTGCGTCAACATAGCCCATCACAATACCGCTATCGATATCTTTTCTTTCTGGATGGCCAGCGTCAGCTACACGGAATTCACCATGCATAAGCTTGTATGCAGCACCAATATCTAATGCAACGATATCGTTATCTAGAATCTCGTAGTAAAGCACAAAATCAGTATTACTTAGGTCAGTCGTTGCGTTTACATCACCGATGAAATTATGACCATTAAAGTTAAAATCAGCACCAGACATGCTGCCTTTACCTTCTAAGCTATTCTCACGGATCTTAATATTCGGAACCAATGGAATTGGATGCTCAATTGCAACCCAGATACTGCCTTGTGAAGAGTCTTTATAGTTAAACTCTTGCTGCGGCTGGCCTTTTTCTGCAAAAGTACCACTGGTATCAGCTTGCCAGTAATCACCACCCACTTTAAAACCAACAACAGAAGCAGCATGAGCAGAAGTGCCGACTAGAGAGCCTAATAGTGCACACGCTAATAATGTCTTTTTCATAGTTAACCTTGAGTCAATAAGTTAGTTAAATCGATAACCGCGGCATTTGCACGCGAGATATAGTTTGCCATCACCAAAGAGTGATTAGCGACAACCCCAAAGCCTGAACCATTAAGGATCATAGGGCTCCAAACGGATTGCTGAGTTTCTTCGAGTTCACGAATGATTTGTCGCAAACTCACTTGAGCATTCTTTTTCTTTAACACGTCAGCAAAATCAACTTCTACCGCTTTCATGAAATTAAGCAGTGCCCATGTTGCACCACGAGTTTCATAAAACACATCATCAATTTTCCACCAGCTGGTTTTAATCTCTTGTGCTACATAGCCAGGTGTAGATTGTCTTGCCGAACTATCACCAGATAGGTCGGTATTAAGCCTCTCTTGACCAACACTTGCTGAAAGACGTTGTGACATGCTGCCAAGGCGCTTTTGCACCTCTTTTAGCCATTCATTTAGGTTATCTGCTCGCGCATAAAACTGGGCATCAGGATTTTCGGTTGCCATCATGCGGGCGCGATACAGCTTCAATAACTTAACAGCATCACGGTACTCACTTTCAGCACTTGGCACTAACCAACTGGTGTGCTCAATATTGAGTTTTGAGTGCGCCGCCAGTAAGTCTTTATCAGCGGTAGATTGAGACTGAGAACGGCTGAATTCTTTACGCATAATTAATGCTAAATCACGGGCCTGCTCAATGGCACCAAATTCAAATGCTGGCATGTTGTCCATCAGAATTGAAGGCGGTGTGACATCATTCGACAACCAACCTCCCTGCTTGTCTAACAAGGCTTCGACAGTTAAAATTAGCGACGTTGTCGTGGCGTAACCGGTCACTTGGCGACTGCTTTCTTGCTGGTAAACATCTTGTTCAATAACATCCGGCTCGACACTCCACCAAATCGCAATAAGGTAGCCAATCAAAAAGATCACCGCGGCGATACCAACGCCTTTCTTCCATGTCATTTGCATTTGCTGTTACTCCTAATGATGGTGATGATGATGTTCAGACTCTGCAGAGCCGGCCTGTTTTTTTACTGGCAGTGAAATCACTTGCTGCTGGCCATCAGCAAAGCTTAAGGTTAGCTCCACTTTGCTATCTTCAGCTAAAGGCGCATGTAAGCCCAACAGCATTATGTGATTACCTGATTCCGACAAAATCAAACTGCCATGTGAGTCTATGTCAAAGCCATCAACTTGGCGCATTTTTATCATGCCGTTTTCATCGACAAGTGTGTGCAATTGAGCTTCTTTGGCAAATGGAGCTGTAACCGAAACTAGCCGAGTAGCTGGGCCATGGTTTTCTAAAGTGATATAAGCCGCGGTATTGGGCACGCTGGCAGGCATTGCACGAACATAACCATCGGTGAGCATCACCTGTGCAAAAGCCGTCAATGAAAAACAGCTTAACAGAGTGATGTTAAACAGTTGTTTGAATATTTGCTTCAATGTCTTAAACTCCATTTTAAAATCCAATTCGCAACATGAGGACATAACGAATGAGTACGATTCAAGTTAAGGACGATAACGGGGTACGCATTATTACGTTTAACCGTCCTGACAAGCGCAATGCACTTAACCTTCAAATGTATACACAGCTAACAGAATACCTTATCCAAGGTGAATCGGACAATGAAATTCGAGCCTTTATGTTCCGTGGTCAAGCACAATGCTTTACATCTGGTAATGATGTAGCTGACTTTTTGAAAAATAGTAACTTAGGTGTAGAACATCCTGCATTTAGATTCCTTTTTTGCCTACTCGATTTGAAAAAACCAGTGGTTGCTGCAGTCACAGGTGCAGCGGTCGGTATCGGCACAACCTTACTGCTTCATTGCGATTTGGTTTACGCCGACAACACAGCAAAATTTCAGCTGCCCTTTGTCAAACTTGCGTTAGTGCCAGAAGCGGGAGCCAGTCTTTTACTGCCTCAAGTCGTCGGTCACGTAAAAGCCGCAGAGTTACTCATGTTAGGTAACAGTTTCGATGCGAAATCGGCACATCAATATGGATTAATTAATGATGTGATTGCTAATGAAGATATTTTTGAGTTTTCGTTAAACCAAGCGAAGAAGCTTGCTCAGCAACCACCGATTTCATTGCAAACAACTAAGCAGCTTATGCGCTACAACAAAGAAGCGATCAGGGCACAAATGGAGAAAGAGCTAGTAGAGTTTGGTGCTAGACTTGCAAGCGATGAAGCAAAATCTCGTTTCGCTGCATTTTTAAAAAAATAGCTTAGCGGCTGCATATAGGTAAATTTGGCAAAGTATGCTTGGATCAGTATCTCGATTAACAAGCATACTTTTAAATAAAATGGCCAAAATTGTCGCTGTTTAAATTCGCGTAATCACAGCCTTTACCGGCTTTAACTTCCATCGGCACAGACTCTTTTCCTTTCGCTGCGGATATCAGCATTGTTTTTCCCATTTAGGCAACAGCAAGGCGAGCACAAAGTAGATAACTAATCCCATTGCTGGATTACAAAAAACAGCCACGGCGCACACGATACGAGTCCACAAACACGACCATTCAAACTTATCGGCCATTGACGCTGCCACACCACAAACCAATGATGATGGGTCTTTTAACCTGCTAATTAAATCAGCCATTTCAATCTCCCTATTATTTATCTCTGAGCGTTTCTATATTAGAAATTTTACTCATTCAAAACAGTTCTAATAAATCAGTTATTGGTAACAACAGTGCTAAACCAATCACTTGAACTTAATCTTTCAACTTGTGCCACTGCAGCGAACAAACAAGACAAGCAAACATCGCTAAACTAATCACAGGCAGTAAGAGCAAGCCAGCAAACTGAGCAATAAACCACATAATTAGTCCTTAATTAGTGCGCTTGTTACCAGTGGTGTTTCAACCTTTTCAGCAGCCAAGGTATTTGCTTCCAGCTCGTCACTGTTATCCAATTCGAACATCATTTCTGACATTTGAGATTGAATCGAGAGGCTCAATTCAGTTTGTGCTTTAGTAACAAGATCTTGCATTTGAGCACTGATATTTTGCTCAATGTTACTTGCCACTTCCGAGACTAACGATGTCTCAGCTTGAGCAGATAAACTTGCACCTAATAGCGCAACAGTTAATACAGAGGTCTTTACAGTCTTCATAACAATAGAATTAAACATAATGGATTCCTTTTCGAGTTTCGCCTAATTGCATAGAGACTAATACAAGTGGCGTGCCAACTTTCAAAAAACCAACTAAGATACTAAATGTATTAAATTTTATTATTTTTAGACTTGAAATTAAAACGAAAGGACTAAGGAGGAGTATCGAAGGTTAGTGAAACTCACCATGCTCTGGTGAATTTCACTACATATGATCTTTTCGCGGAATAATATAGTGAGAATTAAAGACTAACGACTGCTTTCATCTCTTGTCTAGCCTGGGTTACCACTTCTATACCTGCACCCGCTTTATGTGCATTTTCACTGATATATCGACGCCATACACGTGAACCAACTTCGCCTTGGAATAAACCAATGATATGCCGAGTAACATGATTTAACTTGCCACCCGCTTGCAAATGTTTCTCTATATAAGGAAGTAACTTCTCCAAAACAGCATCTCGGCTCAGTACCGGTTTATCTATACCACATAGCTGCTGATCGACTTCGGCCAATATATAAGGGTTCTGGTACGCTTCACGTCCAACCATGACACCGTCAAGCTGCTCAAGGTGAGTCTTACACTCAGCAAGTGTTTTCACCCCACCATTAATGCTAATGCTAAGATCCGCGTAATCACGCTTCAACTGATATACCCGCTCATAGTCTAGCTCAGGTATTTCACGATTCTCTTTCGGGCTTAAGCCTTGCAGCCAAGCTTTACGAGCATGAATGATAAAATCATTACAACCAACACCTTTTACCGTATCGATAAACTCGGTTAAAAACTCATAGCTGTCTTGTTCATCAATACCAATACGAGTTTTCACTGTCACCGGAATATCAACAACCTGCTTCATGGCATCAACACACTCGGCAACCAATTCAGGCTCTGCCATCAAACAGGCTCCAAAACGACCATTTTGAACACGATCTGACGGGCAACCGACATTAAGATTGATTTCATCATAACCACGCTCAGCGGCAAGTATGGCGCAAGTAGCAAGGTCAGTAGCATTTGAACCTCCTAACTGCAGTGCAACAGGATGCTCCTCTTGGTTATAAGCAAGGTAATCGCCACGACCATGTATGATAGCTCCCGTTGTCACCATTTCGGTGTACAACAACACTTCAGCAGACATCAATCGTGCAAAATAACGATAATGGCGGTCAGTCCAATCAAGCATAGGTGCGATGGAGAAAGTACGATTGAGTTGGGTTTGCATATAATTACCAAATAAACGAAAACAAGAGCCGAGCCGGGCGCGCATTTTACACTGCTCCCCGTCAAAACGACAGTACTACCTTATAGCAATCAGCATAAAGTGTCGCAAGTGAAAGCCGTGCTTTTAAGCTGCTTATTATCCAGTTTATTTACCTGATAGAAGCGTATTAAGACCTCTTGCATTACACCACCCCAGGTTAAGAAAAAGTTTCCCCAAGCTCAACCCTTAACCAATCAAAAACACTCTCCAACAAGCAAATAACAGTTGTAAGGACCAGCATCACAACTTAAAGATCTTAGTAGCAATAACTATTGCAACGCTTGAATTTGCTGGCTAATTTGTAAAAATCCGTTTGTTCCTGAGACAATAAGGTATTGGAAAATGACATTCAAACTACAGAAAAAAAGTTCAGCCGTCTCAGCATGGAAGCCAACAATAAACCAAGAAAAATGCATTCACTTAAAAGGAGGTGATCTGATCCAACTTAACTCTTCGAACAATTGCATTTATAAAGTTTGCTCAGCATTCGATAGCGCTATTGCAACAGGAGATAACCCTATCGCAGTTTTTCAAGAGCTTAACAGTATGGGGAAACCATGTTTTTGGTTGGAGCCGCAAGCAACTAAAATAGATCAACGCTATATTACTCTTGAAAATAATCCCTTAATCAAATTTCATGGCCAATACTTTACCTTAAGCCATAATGCTGGTTCACTGCAGTTACTGCCAATAGCGCAACCTCTTAAGCAATTAAACTCCCTTGATGAGATAAAATTGGCGCTGTCAAAAGCACGAGAAAAGAGTACTGAACAAGCCAAACAACATTATCCTGTCGTTCGCAGTCGAGGTATTAGCATTACAGCACAAGATATTAACGGAGTGCCGATTATAGGCTTTGAAAGGACTCGGTTTACCAGTAAACACCAGCTAGAAAAAGCAATCAATCTTGCCAAAGCTGACAGCCAAATCGAAACGATATGTCTGTCAGGTGGCTATGATGGTCTTAATAGTATTGCTGACCCAAATGCGACCACTTTAGTCAGTCAGTTCTCACTGCCTGTATGGTCTAAATCACTGGGCTACATCAGTATTAATTAATAACTAACTAACACATAGAGCGGTGGCTTTTTGCCTCCGCCCTAGCAAGTGCCTGTAACTGGTTATATAGCTTTATAACCAGTTCAATATTTCCCTGTAACTGAAGACCATCATCCTTATTGGCGAGCTTTTTGGCGAAGCGGTTCGTCAAAGAGACAATCTGTTGCTCACCTTGACTCAAATCAGTGCCCTGAACCTGCTTCACAAACAGCACTCTGAGGCAGACAAATAACGAATTAAACATTAACACATCGCTCATTGGACTGACTTCTAACAGTTCAGGCGCTTCCCCACCCACAACGGCCGCGATAATGTGGCTCGTAGTTTCCAATGAGGTGGCAGCACTAAATAGATCGCGGATTTCATTGTCGGCAACTAAGTGCTTTACAACCTCCTCGGCAAAAGCACTCTTCTTAAATTGTAACCGTGTTGCCGCTATCACACTCATTAGTGTCTACTCTTGATATGCACCGCTGACAAGATATTCAACTCAGTGGTTAATACGTGCAACAGATCTCTTAATAATAATGCCATACCACGGTAAAAATCTGTCTTTGCATTATCAATACTTGCTTGTAAAAAGGGTTCCGACCAAGTCAGTAAATGGTTTGATAATAATAGAGTGAGTATCTGTTTGGTCTCTAAATGCAGACTCTCTTTTGTTGGATCAGACATAACAGTTAATAGCTGTGAAATCACAGACAAAAAGATACCAATATGGTCAGCGGGCTGATTTCTCTCTAGCTGCAACGCGATGCCATGGTCACTATAAAACCGAAGTAACTCATGGGTACTGGTGTCATTAAGCAAGCGCTGCTCTGTCAACCAACAGGAGCCCCAAGGTAAAGCCAATGGCATACTCGCGCCGAAATATAGATCACCATAATCAAGCATTAACTCAGTTAATTTATCATCATTCCAGCTTTCTAAGTAATTTGTAAGACAGCTTACCCCTATACGATAATCTTCACTGTCGGCAAACATATGCCAAGTTTTATTGATCTCATTGTCTGCTAGCAGATCGATAAAGTTTGCACTTGGGTAGGCGAAATAGACGTTATGCAGCAGTTTGGCAATACCAGCAGCTTCTTCAATATCAAAAACAGCAGCAGGCTTTTCACTTTGTGTGTTTGCCATTTGTTTTACAGTGGCTTGTTTTAACTCTGTCATTTTTTACCTCATATCAGATAAACAGGGCGCTCAAGGCGCCCTGTGCTAACGATTATACTTCTCTGCTATTAATAACGGCGCCACCTTTGCCTGCATGACGATTATTTTTAACAATGAGGTTCGGTTTGGTCACACTAAAATCAGGTAACGGCTTAAGGTGTGTATCGCCTTTGCCATATTTAGCTTCTAGATTTTCCATCGTGTCAAAATCAAGCGCATGTAACGGACAAGACTCAGCACAAATTGGCTTTTTACCAAGTTCTAAACGATCAGAACAACCATCACACTTGGTCATTTTCTTACGCTCAGTGTCCATTTGAGGTGCGTCATATGGACATGCTTGGGCACATAGATTACAGCCAATACACTTTTCGTCGTTGGTCTTAACTAAGCCTGTATCTTCCTCTTTATGCATTGCACCTACTGGACACTCGCTCACACAAACAGGTTCGCTACAATGGTTACAGCCAATAGAGGTGTAATGAGTATGAATGTCGTTACTGTAACTACCGTCAGCATTTTCACTGAAACTGCCTCCAACAAATTCGTAAACACGGCGCTGAATAATACCTTCAGGCAGGTCACCACGTGATTTACACGACACATGACAGGTTTTACAACCAGTACATTTAGAGCCATCGAAATAGAACCCGTATTGCACTTGCTCTGTTTCAGTTGTTTGAATTAAATTAGTCATGATCTACTCCCCTACTTAGCCTTTACCTGAACGCGGTTGGTATGTTGCGGATTACCTTTCGCATAAGGCGATGGCTGGTAACGAGTTACCGTATTGATGCAGCCGCCTTCATCGATTGGATTACCATTAGTGTCTAAACGGCTCTTATTTGGCGCATACCAAGCACCTTGCCCAAGCGCGGCAACATTAGGCATGACACGCAGCGTGATCCGCACTGGCACTTCTAAAGTCCCGTACTGATTGGTCACTTGTGTCATATCGCCATCTTTAAGCCCGCGAGCAGCAGCATCTACAGGATTCATCCACACAGCATCTTCAACCGCTTCACGCAGCCAAGGAACATTGTGGTAGCTTGAGTGAGTACGGCCTTTGGTGTGGTATCCAACAAGCTGTAGCGGGAAGTCAGTATCAACATTTTCAGTGCTATCTTCATAACTGCCCCAAGTACGTTGGTACTTTGGTAAAGCTGAAACGTAATCACCTTGTACATCTTTATCGAATGTTCGCTCAACACCAAACTGAGCCATATTGACCGAATACATTTCGATTTTTCCACTTGGAGTGCCAAGCGGCTCACCACCATTAACAAACGAGTCCATTGAAATCACAGGCTCAGGGTTGCTGTAGTGGAAAATACCGATATCTTGTGCTTCTTTAAAGGTCGCAGGCAGCGCAGGAATAGCATTGGCATTATTAGCATTATCCACAGCTTTGCCATAAGCCTCCTCCATCCACTGCTCTTCTGTTTTACCTTCAGTGTATTCAGCTTCTTTACCCATGGCTTTTGCTATTGCTAAGCCCTGTTCAAAGTAGTTACGACACTCAAACATCGGCTCAATACCGCGCATGGCTGTTAAGTAACCTGTGTTACCCGCAGCGTATGATGCTGTTACAAAGTCATCCGTTTCCAACCAACTGGTATCTGGCAGCAGGATATCGGCAAACTTAGCACTTGGTGTCATCCAGCAATCACTGACGACGATAAACTCACACAAGCTCTCATCTTCTAGCGTCTTAGCAGTCAAGCTAGTTTCTGAATGTTGGTTGATTAAAGCATTTGAATTAAGGGCGAAAATAGACTTAACCGGTGTTCTAAGTGGTGTATCTAAATCTTCAAGGCCTCTAATATCATGACTTCTACCAGTCATGTTTTCATGGTTGCGGATCGCTTCTTCCCAGTTATAGAAGCTAATGGTGGTGCCAATTGGATTTGAAAGGCCAGAAATACCTGAAGCACTTAAGCCAGAACGGCCTTGAGATGGCATCGCACCATTTGAAGTCCCTAGACGGCCTACCTGATTAAATACCCATGGCAACATGTAGCATGAACGCATCGCTTGCTCACCGTTAGCATGGCGGTTAACCCCTGCACCCGTGACAATAAATGCATTTTTAGCTGACATGATTTTCTGTGCGATAGACTTAATGGCATCTTCAGAGATCCCACATATGGCCGCAGCCCATTTTGGTGTTTTAGCGCCTTCTGCAACAAACTTACCCACACCCATAATGTAGTCGTGGAAGTTCTCTTCAACATCAACGTACTGGGCAAGCTCTTTCTTATCTGCGTCAGCTTCAAGTGCGACTTTCAACGTTTCTAGTGACGCTTTGTCATAACCAGAAACATGCTTATCCATAAATGCTTGGTCAACATGTCCAGCAGCTATAGCTTCATACATTAGTGCCTCTGCAAAAGCAGAGTCAGTGCCAGGACGAATACCGTGCCACTCATTTTCTTTACCTAAACAAGAGTCGGTATAACGTGGGTCAACCATGATAACTTCACAGCCTGGATTTGCTTTGAGTGCTTCGGAGAAATCACGGCCTTCACCTGAACCCGATTGGCGAATCTCATTCGGGTTGTAACCTATGCCTAAAAACAGGTCTGAATTGACTAAACCATTAAGTGTTGAACCACTGGTACCATAATGCCCAGTTGCAGCAGACGCAAAGTTAAGCTGCTGCCATGAGTAGTTACCTTGGATTTTTAAGTAACCGCCATTTAGGTTCAAAATTCGATTAAACCAGTTTGATGATTTAACCGAGTAATAGGCTCCAGTGCCGTACAGTTTGAGAATTGAATCATTGCCGTACTGCCCTGCAATACGCTGTAATTCACTGGCAATTTCAGCAGCGGCTTCTTCCCAAGTAATAGGGACAAATTTACCTTCACCACGCGTGCCAACGCGCTTCATTGGTTGCTTTAAACGATCAGGGGCATAGGTGCGCTGTTTAAGAGAACGGCCACGGGCACAAGCTCGCACTTGATGCAGTTTGCCCGCTTCATCTTCAATATTGTGGTCAGTCTCAATGTTGGCAATCGAACCATCTTCATTGGTAAATACTTTTACTGGGCAATTCGAGCCACAGTTTACTAAACAAGCACTGTAACCATAGGGAGCGGTTTCATCAGGATCTGGCTCAATAGGAAGCCCTGGTTCAATGGGAGTCCAATCAATAGAGTCATCATCACTACCACAGCCAACCAACACAGCTCCAGCAGTTAGGGCACTGGTTGCTTGCAAAAAAGTACGTCTTTTCATTTTGCGTTACCTCGACATTTAACAACATTGTCACGCCTAAATGGCGCATTTTAAGTGCGTGTTTACCCACACTTTTAATAAGGTAATTGTCTGCTAATTGTTGATAACTTAAAAAGATGACAAGTGAAAATGTGATATTGAAGTGCAGTTTTCCACATAATTCTCAACATTTCGTGAGCAAGTTCGTTAAATGTTTTTCGCTTGTTTAACCTAAGCTAACTAACTTTACTAAGCAGCTCACATTCATCTAACTGACTGTGAGATACAACTTGAAACACTTCAATAAAAACAATAAAAAACAAAAACTTAATTGCGTTACGAAATTAGCAAAAAGCAGATAAAAAGAGAGTGATAATCGCTTTCATTTGGCTTTATATTTAATCGAGTTGCAACTGGCTAGTATAAAGCAACTGTTGCCCAGTCACTTTGAAGCGTTAAAAACGACAAAGACACCTTACGGTGCCTTTGTTCTATTTGTTAGCGCATGCTTCAATCACATCATTCCACTTTCTATATGGAATAACTAGGTCTAAAAAGGTTGATTAACCATCACCCAGAATTGACTATCTTCATTACTGTAAGCTAGCTCAGTACGAACAACCACGTCCTCGACTTCAAAGCGAGCACCAATACCCGCTGACCACTTTAAGTTCTCATGCAGTGCTGCTGCGTCAAACTCATCGGCTACCTGCCCTGCTTCAGCAAATACCACCCACTGCCACCAAGGAATATCGTACAGGTTAAATACCGGCCACTGCTGTAATGGCTGCCATCTTGGTTGAATGCGGTACTCTGCCGAGTACATCACCGCTGAGCGACCCGTAAAGCGTTTACTGGCGTAACCTCTCAGGCGATCAAAACCACCTAAGCTCACTCCAGCAAATGAAGGAGGCCGATGATAGTTATTACCACTCTGCGCATTCCAAGTTGGGGTATCGGCCAAATAAAAGTTAAATGCCATCACCTGTTGCGCAAACCAATCGTTGCTTCCTATAGCAAAGAAAGCGCTCTGCTCAAACTCCCATGTCGTCCAACTATTGCGTTCATCAGAACCAAAGTCTCGGCTCACTTTAAGGCTTGTTTGGCCGCCTTGAGTGCTATTTTTACCGTTATCGCGGTTGTCCCAATCAAGTTCTAGCGCAACGCCTTGCGCTTTTTCAGGTAAGTATTCATAGCCCTGTAACTCACGAGTTTGCACAAACGGACTGACTTTAATACTGGTCACGCCAGAACTCAGTGGGTCCCAACTGATAGGTTCTTTACTTGGGGCCAGGCTACGTGCCGCACCTGCGCTGCCACGCCCCCATGGCAATACATATTTTGCATGCATACGGGTATAGGATTCATCACCAAAGGTGACCACTTTATTGGCCTCCTGATGAGGCGCTGCAGAGTCTAATAGGTAATAAATCCCCTCTTTAAATTGTGCCTGATAAGTTTCAACCGAAAAAAGCCAGCTATCGACTTCAGGGATCTGATAATTATGCGCACTTAAATAGCCAACCCAACTATCGTTTGCACTGTATAAACCGATTCCAAGAATGGAAGCTTGAACCTGCCCCGCATGCTTTATCACGCCTGCAGCGCCTAATGCAGTGCTTAGTGACTCCGATGAGAAGGCAAATGGCACCGCAACAAACTCTGCATCTGCTGTTGTAGCAGGTGCGCTTTCTTGCTCGAATGATGGCTCAGTTATTACCGCAGACGAACTTTGCGGTTTAGTGATAATTGTAGGGCTCGCAAAAGCTAAAGGTTGTAGCGTCAAGGCCACTGCAGAAATGAATAATTGTAATTTCAATTTAAAAAATCTTCACGCAGATGGTAGGCATCCCGCCTCACCAAAAGCGACTTAACTTTATTTATTGCTCAATCTAGGCAAACAGCAACGCGAGGAGTGAGCTTGGTCACGAGCTCATAAGCGATTGTACCAATATGCTCAGCCACCTCTTCAACGGGTAACTCTTTACCCCACAAAACAGCGAGATCGCCCACTTTATCGTTTGCATCGATGCCGAGATCTACCGTCAACATATCCATCGATACTCTACCAACAATCGGCACGATACGACCATTAACCAATACCGGTGTACCAAGCGGTGCATTGCGTGGATAGCCATCACCGTAACCGATAGCAACTACGCCAAGGTTAGTATCTTGCTCTGCGGTCCAAAAGCTACCATAACCCGCACTTTCGCCCGCTTTATGCTCACGAATGGCAATCAGCTGTGAGACGAGCTCCATAGCCGGTTGTAACCCATGTTTAGTTCCGAGATCGCCAAATACTGGAGAGACACCATAAAGTGCTATTCCAGGTCTAATCCAGTCAGCTTGGCTTTGCTGCCAAAACAGAGCGCCAGCAGAATTAGCCAGTGTGCGATCACCGGGAAGATCTTTGGTCAAGGTATCAAATACTCTCTGCTGCTCAGCGGTGCAAGGGTTACTCGGTTCATCGGCACAAGCAAAATGGGTCATCAAATGGATAGGTTTGGCAACATTGTCATTGGCCATTAATCTTTGATAAGTGGCGTCGAACTGCGCTGGCGAAAAGCCAAGGCGGTGCATGCCGCTATCAACTTTTAACCAAACCGTGACTGGCTTAGTTAAATTTATACTTTCCAACATTTCAAGCTGAGACTCATGATGCACTACGGTTTCGATGTCGTGCTCTACCAAAGTGGTTAGATCTCCGATACGGAAAAAACCTTCGAGTAGTAGGAGTTTAGCTGCCACGCCACCAGCTCGTAGCGCCAGTGCTTCTTCAAGGCGCGCTAGGCCAAAACCATCAGCATCACCTAAACACTGGGCGACATTCAACAAGCCATGACCATAGCCATTAGCTTTTACTACCGCCATCACCTTACTTGAAGGTGCTAACTCATGCAGTCGGGCTAAATTATGCTTTAGTGCTTTGCGGCTGATCTCTGCGCGTGGGAATGGTTTCAAAACTAACCTTGCTAATATGTGTTAAAAAGTAAGAGCCTCATTGAGGCTCTATTGTAGTGAATTATTGTTATTAAAATTGGTTATTAACAACAATTAATCTTCTTCAAACTGCGGACCCGCGTAATTGTCAAAACGAGAAAACTGCCCCTGGAAGGTTAAACGAACACGCCCAATAGGGCCGTTACGTTGCTTACCAATAATAATCTCTGCTGTGCCCTTATCCTCAGAGTCATCGTTATACACTTCATCACGGTAAATAAACATGATCAAGTCGGCATCCTGCTCGATTGCGCCCGATTCACGCAAATCCGAGTTAATCGGACGTTTATCAGCACGTTGCTCCAATGAACGGTTAAGCTGAGAGAGTGCAACAACGGGGATCTCTAATTCTTTTGCCAAGGCTTTAAGTGAACGAGAGATCTCTGAGATTTCTAGAGTACGGTTATCTTTTAGCGCAGGTACCTGCATCAACTGAAGGTAATCGATCATGATCATCGATAGGCCACCATACTCACGAGCAACACGTCTAGCACGACTTCGGACTTCAGTTGGCGTTAAGCCTGAGCCGTCATCGATATACATCTTGCCCTGCTCAAGCATAATTCCCATTGTCGAAGAAACGCGTGCCCAATCATCGTCATCAAGTTGTCCGGTACGGATTTTGGTTTGGTCCACTCGCCCAAGTGATGCCAACATACGCATCATGATCTGTTCTGAGGGCATCTCTAAACTAAAAATAAGTACAGGTTTATCCTCATGCAGCGCTGCTTGTTCACACAAGTTCATTGCAAAAGTGGTTTTACCCATCGACGGACGTGCAGCAACAATAATAAGGTCGCCAGATTGGAAACCTGCTGTCATATTATCGAGATCGCCAAACCCACTCGACACACCGGTCACGCCGCTGGTCGGATTATTATAGAGCTCTTCAATCTTATCGACGGTTTTCTCAAGAATGGTTTTAATGCCTTCAGGGCCTTCGTTTGCGTTAGCGCGTTGCTCAGCAATCTTAAAGACTTTGGTCTCGGCTAAATCAAGCAGTTCACTTGAATTACGTCCTTCAGGGTTAAAGCCAGCATCGGCAATTTCGTTAGCGACTTTAATCATGTCACGAACAACGGCACGCTCACGCACAATGTCGGCATAAGAGTGAATGTTACCCGCACTCGGAGTATTTTTGGCTATTTCACCAATGTAAGCAAAACCACCCACATCCTCTAATTGATCTTCAAGCTCTAACTGCTCAGAGACGGTAATCAAATCGATTGGATTACCCGCACTCACCAGTACCTCCATGGCACTGAAAATCATTGAGTGAGCTCGCGAATAGAAATCTTCTTTTACAACAGCCTCTGCGACTCTATCCCACGCGTCAGAATCTAACATCAAGCCACCGAGAACAGATTGTTCAGCTTCGATTGAATGCGGCGGCATTTTCAGCGCATCCATCTGAATATCTCTTGGCTTTTCTTTGGCCTTAAAGGCGCGTTGCTGTGACATTAAATCTCCAAAATTCCAACGATTAAGCAAAATGTGGTATAAAACGGGCTCAAGCAGAGCAGGCAATTAACATCATACGACCTGCAGATAAATAAAACACACAAAAACAATATAAGGAAAGAACATGCGCAATGCATTGATTGCCGCTATCGCTCTCTCTACTGGGGTACTGTCATCCTCAGCAGTTGTGGCTGATGAAGGACAGTGGCAGCCGTATCAAATGCCCTCTATCGCTGACAAACTCAGTGAACGTGGTATTGATATACCGGCAGAGCAACTTGCCGATCTCACTCGCTATCCTATGAATGCTGTTGTCGGCTTGGGCTATTGTACCGCCAGTTTTGTCTCGCCCCAAGGCTTAGTTGTCACAAACCACCATTGTGCCTACCGTGCTATCCAATATAACAGTAAAAAAGAACATAATTACCTTGCTGATGGCTTTTTAGCGACCAGTAAAGACAAAGAGCCGACTGCGGGCCCAAATGAACGCCTCTATATTACAGAAGCTGTTACCAATGTTTCGACACAAGTAAAACAAGATATTGGTAACGATCCACTACTGCGCTATGAAAATATCCAAGCCAATCGTAAAGCACTCATTAAAGAGTGTGAGTCAGATGATAACTACCGTTGTTCAGTGCGTAGTTTCCATAATGGTCTTGAGTATTACCTGATTAAACAACTCATTATTCGTGATGTTCGCTTAGTGTACGCACCACCAGAAAGTGCAGGTGCTTTTGGCGGTGACATCGATAACTACGAGTATCCTCGTCATTCAGCTGATTTTACTTTCCTACGTGCTTACGTTGGTAAAGACGGTAAACCCGCTGTATTTAACCAAGACAACGTACCTTACCAGCCTAAAAGTTACCTTAAAATTAATGCCGATGGTGTTAAAGCTGGTGACGGAGTATTTGTTGCAGGTTATCCCGGTTCAACAAGTCGTTACCGCTTAACCAGTGAACTGGAGTTTGCCAGCGATTGGTTATACCCAACACTTGCGACTCGCTACCAATTGCGCATCGACACCATCGAAGCTATGAGCGCTGCCAATAATGAAGTGAAAATAAAGTACGCGGGGCAGCTCGCCGGTATGGCCAATCGTATGAAGAAGTACAATGGTCTACTTGATGGTTTTAAAGCCACTGATATTGCGGGGATCAAACAAGGCCGCGAAGATGACTTCAAAGCATGGCTAGCAAAAGACAAAACTTACCAATCTTTCCAGACTCAATTTGATGAGTTAGAAACGTTACTGGTTGAGCAACGTAAACAGCGCCAAACACGTTACTACTTTGAAAATGCTCAAAGTAGCGCATTATTGGCAACAGCTAACAAACTTTACCGCCTTGCAAAAGAGAAAGCTAAACCTGATGCAAAGCGTGAGGAAGGCTACCAAGAGCGCGATATGAAGATGTTTAAAGCACGCCTTAAGCGTCTTGATTCAAGCTTTGCAGTGAGTGTAGACAAAACCCTTTGGATGCAAGACTTAGAAGCATATCTGAATCAAGACATTCGTGTTGACGAACTTGATGCCGCGCTGAATGAAGGTGATGTTGAAGCGAGTCTTTCTGACAAACTCGATGGGCTTTATGCACTGACCTCATTAACAGACAAAGATAAGCGACTTGCTTGGATGGATGCTGATGCCGAAGCTTTTGAAACCAGTGCAGATCCTTTCATACGTCTAGCCGTATCTTTATATGACAAGAACATGAGTGGTGAAAAGGCCGCTAAGACTTTAGCTGGTAAATTGTCGATGGCACGACCGGACTATATGAAGGCTGTCATTGCTTACTACAAGTCTAACAACTGGCCTGTATACCCAGATGCCAACGGTACACTGCGGATCACCTACGGCATGGTCGACGGCTACCAATCTAAAGATGCACTCTACAAGCAGCCATTTACACGCTTAGAAGGCATTCCAGCTAAACATACTGGCGTAGAGCCGTTTAATGCCCCGGCAAAGCTATTAAAAGCGATTGAAGAGCAGCGTTACGGCAGTCATAAAGTGACAACCGTATATCAAGACCCAGCGTCTTGGTTATGCCGCCTATTCTCTTGCTTAGATAAGCCAGAGCAATTTAACTCTGTACCCGTTAACTTCTTATCAAGCGTTGATACCACAGGCGGTAACTCTGGATCTCCAGTGTTTAACGGCAAAGGTGAACTTGTGGGGCTTAACTTCGACTCAACTTACGAAGCGATTACCAAAGACTGGTTCTTTAACCCAACAATCACCCGTGCAGTACATGTCGATATCCGCTACATATTGTGGATGATGGATGAAGTCGATCATGCACAGAATTTAATTGAAGAGTTAGATTTAGTTAGAAACTAGAAAGTCTGATGAATGTTAATTGAGGTAATAATACCAATTGCAT
>NZ_JBFRMK010000139.1:0-2908 GCF_041470405.1 Shewanella sp. 10N.286.45.A1 | reverse complement strand
ATTCAGGATAAACGTAGTGGTCACATGCAAATACGTCGCCGTTTGGCTCCATTGCTAAGCCTTTGCCACACAATGAACCTAATGTGCATAAGGGGTTAGTTCTCCCCATCCAAGTTTCTACACAGGCTTCAAAATACTGAACATTAACTCGGCCTAGATCATGTTTAATCCACTCTTCAAAAACAGTACACAAGAAAGTTCCCCAGCCTTCACTGGAGACAGACCATGGTGTAACCACTGAGCCTAACTCACCTGGTTGAGCTTGTTTGCTGCCTAGAAGCGGCAACTGCTCTTTTTGCCAATGATGTGGTGCTGTTTCTCTAAATGTTTCAGGCTCCGCAATTGGAATAAACTGAATTTGAGGTGAGCGAACTTCATCACGTAAAAAACGATAGATAGCTAATGGATTTTGGCTGGTGAGCTTGTTGATACAAGTCAGTGTAGCAAAATTAACTTTATGCTTATGCAGTAGATCAATACCGGCCATAACTTGTTTAAACGTGCCACGTCCTGCTCTATTTTTGCGGTAGGCGTTGTGGTACATCTCAGGTCCATCAATGCTTAAACCCACTAAAAAATTGTGTTTAGATAGGAAGTAACACCATGCATCGTTTAGCAGGGTACCATTGGTTTGCAGGTCATTAGAGATCAAAACTCCTTTAGGAGCGTATTTAGTCTGTAAGCGGACAACTTCTTTGAAATAATCAAGTCCAAGCATCGTCGGTTCACCTCCTTGCCAAGTGAAGATGATCTCAGGTGTATTTTGCTGTTCAATATATTGCTTGATGTAAGATTCAAGTTGATCGAATGGCATTTCTGGGCTGCAACCTTTCTTGTATTCAAGCAGGTCTTGTTTACTTAAGTAATAGCAATAGGTGCAGTCGATATTACATGCGGCGCCAATCGGCTTACTCATCACATGAAATCGTTTGCTTGCTTTTCCATTATGTAAATTGACTTTGATTGGTTGCATCACTAACTCCTTAGGCACTATTTTAGTGTTGGTAAATAAACATCAGTGATTATAAAGCGAAAGCTAAACTACCCTTGTGAATAGTGACTCATTGCGCTTAAAACAGGTGTTTTTACCAGCTAATCCGTGTTTCATTAAGTGCTTGGTTAATTGGGAGCTTATTAGCGTTCTCTATTGAAGTTCCATTGCTGATAATGGTTATTCCTTTTCAGCCGATGCAAAGATGAAGTGGAATGCTAGAGTGACTCATAGAAGGGGGCCAAAATTTTAACGCTTGGTTAGGGGCTTTGGATAGAGAATAACTATTCGCTACAAGCCGTGATCATGCCTACAGCGCTTTTAATTCACACTTTATGGTTAAACGTTTAATGCAATCGATGTAGTACTTTGCCGTTGTCATTTTTAATAAAACAAAAAGCCAGCTATAAGCTGACTTTTATTGAGGATTTTGAATGACTGTGGCTAGAATTGTTGGTTGTACTCTAAACGAAAATCACCGTCGCTAAAGTTATTCTGAGTGGTGTTATACCAAAGTCGAAAGTTTTGCTTGGGAGTCATCTGCCAGCTCAAAACAAACTCATGGGTCAAACCATCACTACCACGTAGATTATCGGTGTAGAGCTGATCGCCAAAAATGGCTTGAGTATAGACAGGGTTGTAGTTTGCCCAAATGGTATCGGTTAGCTGAAATTTGTTATACAAGGTGAAACTTGCAAAAGCAAAGTCAGAATGTAAACCCGTAGATTCTCCATCGGCTGCACGCATCGAGCCATCGTTGTACTGGACTCCAGCCGCGATAATAGGGAATGCCTGCCAAAAACCGACTTTAGGTAAAGCTTGGATCATGCCGATGGATGCGGTGCCAGAGTTGCTGTCAAAATTATGGATAACATCCATAGAGATCCCACGACCGTTAGTCATATCTACATCAAACTTTCTAAAGCGAAGCTCGGAGATCCCGTCGTTGGCCATGTCAGGATTCATCGCACTTGAGCCTTTATCTTTAGTGTGTTCACCCAACATGCTTTTTACTTCAAAAAGTATCATCGACATATCTGTCGCTGAACCGGTATCAAGTGTCTTACCTAGCTTAAAGTTAATTCCATTGGTGCCGTAAGAGCCGCCGACTTGTGTATACACAGCAAGTGGATCTGACATATCTTGAACTTCTTTTTCCTCAGCAAAAGCTGTAGCACTCAAAAGCGGTACAGTTAGAAAGCTTAATAGTGCGGTTTTTAATTCCACTTAATTCACCCATAGTCACAATCTCAATGGGCTAATAGTAGGGCAGCGATAAAAACGACAACACTCGTAAATATTCCAGTTTTCCTCAATGTGTTGGGCTTAATCACTTTTCAAATTAAAGCGAGCTTTCAGCTGGTTAACGGCATCAGCAGGCGCAAGTGTTGATAGCTCTTTTAAACATTGGCTTGCCTGTGGGCTTTTGTTACTCAGCATCAACTCGCAAAGAGCATAAAGGTACTGTGGATTGCCACTGACTTGATAAGCTTTGTCAAATGCAGCTCCAGCTTCTGAAACAGATGTTGGAGTGATTGCAATGGCGTATACATACCAAAAATGGCCATTGGTAGGTTCTAATTCAGTTGCTATTTTAAGATGGTTAATGGCAGTTGATGTTTGTTTTTCACGAAGTAATGCTAGCGCCATACTAAATTGAATTGAACCTGATGTTGGTTGTGCCAACATACCTTGCTCTAGTATTGCCATAGCTTGACTATTTTTACCTTGAGCGCGATATAGATCGGCGAGGTTAATATAAGCCGCATCATAATTTGCTTGTACTTCTATTGCTGCTTTGTACTCTTTTACTGCTTGTTCTGGTAAACCTTGATTAGCATAGAGATGACCGAGATTAGTTCTAGCAAAGCCTCGATCGCCATTAAATTTCAATATTTCTATATATTCGGCCAAGGG
>NZ_JBFRMK010000138.1:0-8866 GCF_041470405.1 Shewanella sp. 10N.286.45.A1 | reverse complement strand
AGAATAACTATTAGCTCAAATCTCACTACTTGCCTACCGCGTTTGAATTCCCGCTGAATTGTCACACTTTAAATGCAATTGCTGTAACGACGACAAAGCCGATCCGATTAGATCAGCAAAGTATTATCTACCTGCAAGGCGCGCAGCATCTTTGAATAGCTTAAAGAAGTTCTCAGTCGTATACTCGGCCACATCAGGATATTTCTCACCTCGAAGCTCCGCGACAAACTCGGCAACATCACGAACAAAAGCTGGTTGATTCTCTTTACCACGATGAGGAACGGGGGCTAAATACGGTGAATCAGTTTCAACCAACAATCTATCTTTTGGTACTTTTCTTATCACGTTACGCAGTTCACCAGCATTCTTAAATGTGACAATGCCTGAAACCGAAATATAAAATCCCATATCTATTGCAGCTTTTGCCATATCCCAGCTTTCGGTGAAACAGTGTAAAACACCTCCTACTGAGTCTGCATTGCCCCTCTTTAAAAAATTAAGGGTATCTTCTCGAGCATCGCGAGTATGGATAATCAGAGGTTTTTTAACCTTAACGGCCAAATCAATTTGCTGTTCAAAACAAGATTGCTGTAACGCTTTAGTCTCATTAGCATAAAAATAATCAAGCCCAGTTTCACCTATAGCGACGACCTTTTCATCACGGGCAAAGAGCTCTATCTCTTCTACGTTAAGGCCATCTTGGACATCTAAAGGGTGTACGCCTGCTGATAGAAACACTTCATCGAACGACGCCATTTTCTGCTTCATCTCTAAAAAACCTTGTTGCCTAACATTCACACAAAGGAAATAAGCGATATCACGGGCTTTGGCAGCACTAATGATATTTTTTAGTGAATCATGATCTGGCGCGGTTTTAAGACGATCTAAATGGCAATGTGAATCGATAAGCACAGGAGAGTCCAACAAGCAAAAAGGAGAGCAAGTCTACCGAGCTACATAGTGCAGGTCAAATCAGAAGAGGACAGTTCGTGTGACAAAAGCTGTTCAATATGGTGCTTATGTAAATCAGGCTCTGATACAATTTTAACCCCTATACCTACAGGACGCCCACCAGGAGCTCCTAAAGGATTTATCCACACTACTGAACCTTCGAACTGCATCTTTTCAGTCGTTCCCGGTAAACGGTAAACCACGGACAATGATTGCCCAAGTACAAAGTTATCTGTGCTGCCAATAAATAACCCCGCAGGCTTAATGAAAGGCATATAGGCCCTATATAGCTGGTGCAAGGTGTCAAAATTAACAACAAGATTTGTCATAAAGAGTTAGTTTTCCATTATATGTATATATTCAAGCACAATGCTTTCAAACAAGCCCAATACATTGATTGTTGGCATTATAGAAAGGCGTGTTTCTTGCTGCATGATTTTAGCTGAAAAAGTGACAATAGCTGAACGTATTAATGGGTCTAGCTTATTGTCTGTTACCAGCTTTCGATGCAATACAAGGTATAAAACTTTAATTGCGTCAGAAACTTGCTTTTCGTTTACATTTTGTAAACTAGCACAGAGCTGCTTTGACGACAAACTTTCAATCCAACCTTTTCTAAATGCTAAAAGGCTTTGATAGCGACCACTTTCAATAGCAGATACTATGGCTAGCGGTCCACCAACGACTGGTAGACACCAGCTATAATCAGCGGATGTTTTTAACTGATCGTTGAGCCAATGCTTAACGTCAGCTCTGGAAGGAAGTTTCACCTGAACGCGCTGGCAGCGACTGCTTATCGTTGCCATCAAACGGCTTGGCGAGTTAGCTTGCAACAGCAATATCGTTTCTTTACCGGGCTCTTCGAGTGTTTTAAGTAACGCATTCGCTGAAGCCTGATTGAGTCGCTCACAATTTAAAATCACGGCAATGCGCCGACCGCCCTGCTGAGCAGTCGTTGTCAGTTTTTGACATAATCCTCTTATCTGGTCGACTTTAATTTGCGCGCCATCAGCTTCAATTTGATAAAAGTCTGGATGACTATTCGCCTCTACTAGCTGACACGCTTTGCAAAAACCGCAGCCACCCGCTTGTCCGACCTGGCTACATAGTGATGCCTTTGCCAGATCCAGTGCCAGTATTTCACCGCCATAACCGGCATCCAAACCGATAAGATAGGCATGTGCGACCTGTTGACGCTTTAACTGTGCATTAAACGTATCACTCGCACTTTGCAACCAAGGTAACTGTTGCATGCTACCAAGCCTGATCTTGTAAGACGGCGATAATATCTTTGTGTACAGCTGCCATACTTTGGCTCGCATCAATAATCATGATTGAATCGTCGTTGTCTGCATATGACAAAAATGTCGCCCTTGTGCGATTAAAGAACTCTATCTCTTGTTGTTCAATACGATCCAGTTCGCCACGATTAGCTGCTCGCGCTAGCCCCAGTTTTGGGTCAATATCGAGATAAAGTGTCAAATCAGGTTTAAAACCTTTTAGCGTAGCCTCACTAATTGATGAAACTAACGGCATTAGCCCGCGGCCTCCGCCTTGATAAGCGAGCGAAGATAAATTATGTCTATCACCTAAAACCCATTTGCCTTCAGCAAGCGATGGCTTTATCACATTAGCGACCAATTGTGCTCTGGCGGCATAAAAAATGAGACATTCAGCTTCATCACATAATGGATCTGACTCATTGGCAATTTTTACTAAGTCACGCATCTGCTCAGCTAAAGGTGTCCCACCTGGCTCTCGGGTACATACGGGGGCTTGCCCAGTGTGCTTTTCAATAAAATCTCGCACTAAAGCAATGGCACTCGATTTACCCGCCCCCTCTAAGCCTTCTATAACAACGAATTTTGCATTTTTAACCGTGGTTGATTCTATAGTCATCGATTTCTCTGATATTTGTTCACTGCCCGATTATGCTCTTGCAGTGTTCTTGAAAATACATGGCTGCCATCATTTCGAGAGACAAAATAAAAATAATCTACATCTGCTGGATTTGCAGCAGCCTGAATAGCAGCAAGGCTCGGTGCCGCTATGGGTGTAGGCGGTAAGCCATTAATTCGATAGGTATTAAAAGCTGTTTTTTCTCTTAAATCTTTGCGAGTAATATTGCCTTCATAACGTTCACCCATGCCGTAAATAACAGTAGGATCTGTTTGTAAACGCATGCCTTTATTTAATCTATTGATAAATACCGCTGAGATCCAAGGTCGCTCACTAGCCTTCCCTGTCTCCTTTTCGATTATCGATGCAAGGATGAGTAGTTCATAGGAGGATTTTAAAGGCAGTCCTTGTTGGCGATTATGCCAAGCACTATCGAGTTCAGCTTGCATTTTTCGATAACTTTCTTGCAATAATGCTCGGGCTGAATTATTGGCCCGGTAATGGTAAGTGTCTGGAAAAAACTTACCTTCAGCCAATCCAGAAGTATCACCATTATCAAGCAAAATTTGCGTAAACATGCCTTCATCAAACTTAAGTTTAGGCTGCGTGAGAAGTAGCTGTTGCCACTCCTTTATGCTCTGTCCTTCTAATAGCGTTAGTGCGAAGGATTTCTCTCTGCCTGAGACAACTCTCTCCAACAAGCTTGTCACGGTATCCTCAGGAGCAACATCATATAAACCTGATTTTATCTGTGCCAGCTCAGGGTTTAATCGCACTAACCATTTTAGTTTCCAGCCATCATCTTCAATAAGATTTTGTTGTCTAAGCAGCTGACTAAACTGGTTAAATGAAGTGCCTCGTTGGATCTCTAACTCCTGGGCTACGCCTATCTTTAACGGTGATTGAGCAAACTGCGTTAACGTTTGGTAGCCCCAGTATCCGCCAAGCGCAGCAATTGTCAGTAGCGTAAAGCCAGTCGCAAAAAAACCAATTAAAAATTTCTTCATAATGTCAGATTAAGTCGCTCTCTTAATAAAGATGTAAAAGGTGCTTTTTGTAAAATATGTTGATCGATTAAATTGATATCAACAACGCCAAGCAAACTGTTGGTTATAAATGCATGGTCAACGTTAGACAGTTTACTTAGATTTATTTCAGTTACCGAAACTTTAAAATTCATATCCAAAAGTTGATAGATCACCTGCTCTCTCATCATGCCAGCAACACCAGCATAAGCAAGTTTTGGAGTCAGGATGCCAGCCTCAGTTATAAAAAATAGATTAGCCATCGACGATTCGATAATATTTCGCTGAGCATCAAGTACTAACCAGTCATCATAGCCCGCGGTGAGTGGCTCCGATTTAATCAGTACCTGCTCGAGTCTATTACAATGTTTCATTCCAGCAAGACGTGGTTGTCGCGCTAATAAAATAGCTGAAGATTGCAAGCTTATCCCTTGATTTTGCCAACGTTGGTAAACTTCGGGAAACGGATGAACCGATACAATTTCATTAGTCGATTGATTGGTATGTGGCGGCGTATAGCCTCGTCCACCAACACCACGGGAAAGTAAAACTTTAAGACACGATTGGGGATGTTTTTGAGCGCATTCTAACAAAAGTGCACGAAGACTCAGTGACGGCTGCCAGTCAAACCCCAAGCGTTTTGCGCCTTGGGTCAATCGCAAAAAGTGAGATTCAACGAATTGAATCTCACTTTTGTGTACTCGCATTGTTGCAAATAGACCATCACCGTAGGCTAACCCTCTATCAAGAGGGTTAATCGCGGCATCAGGTTGTCCATTAACCCAAATTGTCGACATTAGCTATCCTGACTAATTTTGCCTGCACAGCGACCCGTAAAATTGCAGATATAGCACTATGCACCCTAGATATAGAGCGGTTTTTTAAATACTGCTCTACAGCTATTAAACGCATAGTGACCATCGCTAATTTACTTTGCTAACAGGTGCTGTATACGCGCTTTAAGAATATCGGTCGCGATACGGTTCTTACCACCACGCGGAACAATAATATCCGCATATTGTTTAGACGGTTCAATGAACTGTAAAAACATTGGACGCACTGTTTCAGTATACTGAGACATGACCGATTCCATCGTTCTGCCACGCTCAGCCACATCACGAGATAATCTGCGCATGAAACAGATATCGAGCGGTGTATCCATAAACACACTCGCATCCATTTGGTCGCGAAGAGCAGGATCTGTCAGTAATAAGATCCCCTCAAGAATTATGACTTTCTTTGGGGTCAAGTTTACTTTTTCGTCAGTACGAGTATGTTCAGTGTAACTGTAAACAGGAATATCAACTGGGTTACCATCTTTAAGTGCTTGAAGATGTTTACACAACAGCTCATGGTCTAATGCTTTTGGATGATCGTAATTGGTGAGTACTCGTTGATCCATCGAAAGATGACCTTGGTCACGATAGTAGGCATCTTCTGCAATTACACCGATTTGGTCAGTGCCAAGATCACGACACAACTCCTCATATATCGTTTTAGCGATAAGGCTTTTACCTGACGCAGAAGCACCAGCAATTCCGATAACAACACATTGTTTTGAATTCATTTTAAGACCTTACTCGTCGTCCGATATACTTATAGATACTTTAGATTGCGCTTGGCATAACGCAAGCTGAGCGCCTACTTTACGCGCAATTTCACGATATATATTAGAAACTTGACACTCACTGTCGGCGGCAACAGTAGGAGTTCCTTTATCGACATCTTCGCGAATATTAAGCTGCAGAGGCAATTGACCCAATAGAGGTACATTGTAACGAGTGGCCATTTTTGCGCCACCATCAGCGCCAAATGGATGGTCTTTATGACCACACTCAGGGCACAAATGAAAGCTCATATTTTCAACAATACCCAACACTGGAATATTAACTTTCTCGAACATGCTGACACCTTTTTTAGCATCAGCCAGCGCGATATCTTGCGGGGTCGTCACAATCACAGCACCGCTTACTGGCACTTTTTGCGACAAGGTAAGTTGAATATCACCGGTTCCTGGTGGCATATCGATGACCATGTAATCAAGTTCAGGCCACTCGGTTTCAGTAAGAAGTTGAACTAAAGCGCCTGCAGCCATTGGGCCACGCCATACCGCAGCTTGGTCACCATCTAACATAAAGCCAATTGACTGCGCTGCAATACCATGCGCATTTGCAGCTGTCATTATTTTTCCATCTGGGGAAACAGGCTTAAAGTCTTCAACGCCTAACATCATCGGAATTGATGGCCCGTAAATATCAGCATCTAATATACCGACTCGAGCACCTTCACTGGCGAGAGCTAATGCAAGGTTAACTGCAGTGGTTGACTTACCCACGCCGCCTTTACCTGAAGCCACTGCAATAATTTGCCTAATATTCGGCAGTGGCTCTACCGCACTAATTGCAGAAACAGTTTCTGGTTGGAAATCAATTTCACATTCAACTTCATCAATGGCATCCAGTACAGCGAGTTCCTTAGTTACTGCCATAACAATGTCTTGATACTGCGTTTGACATGGGTATGAATAGCACAAGCCAAGTTGCAAGCGCTTACCTTCAATTGCTAGCTTAGTCACCATGCCAGCGCTTAAAAAGCTTTTGTTTAAATATGGATCTTGGAACGCATCAAGAATGGCTAAAACAGGACCGAGAAGATCATCGTTGAGATGATAGTTTGGATGAGATGAAGACAAAATGGAGACCCCCTAAATATGATTTGCGCAATTGTACCAGAATTTAAAGCAAACATTAGTCTAGATTTACCACAGTTACGCTAGGATTTAATGAAACTATGCATTGGATCGGTTAGTATCTATTCCATTCTATTTAGGTTCCCAGCGATTTCGAGAAAAGATGGCAAATTCACAACGTAAAATCTTAGTCACTAGCGCACTCCCATATGCCAATGGTCCAATTCATTTAGGCCACATGCTGGAGTACATTCAAACCGATATCTGGTCACGTTTTCAAAAATTACGTGGGCATGAATGTCACTATATCTGCGCCGATGATGCTCATGGCACCCCTATTATGCTTAAAGCACAGCAGATGGGCATTGCGCCAGAAGAGATGATTGCTCAAGTGCAAAAAGAGCATGAAAAAGATTTTGCTGATTTCAACATTCAATTTGACAATTTCCATAGTACTCACAGCGAAGAAAACCGTGAGCTCGCCAGTGAAATCTACATCAAGTTGCGTGATTCAGGTTATATAAAAACCAAAACTATTTCACAGTTGTTCGATCCTGAAAAATCGATGTTCCTACCTGACCGTTTCGTTAAAGGCACTTGCCCGAAATGTAAGAGTGAAGATCAATACGGCGATAACTGCGACAACTGTGGTGCAACATACAGCACTACAGACCTGTTAAACCCATATTCTGCAGTTTCTGGCGCTACTCCAGTGATGAAAGATACCGAGCACTTCTTTTTCGACCTACCCGCTTTTGAAGGTATGTTAAAAGAGTGGATTAACTCTGGTTCTTTACAACAAGAGATGGCCAACAAGCTTAGCGAATGGTTTGAACAAGGCTTGCAACAGTGGGATATATCTCGCGATGCTCCTTACTTCGGTTTCGAGATCCCGGATGCTCCAGGTAAATTCTTCTATGTGTGGTTAGATGCACCCATTGGTTACATGGGCTCATTTAAGAACCTATGTGATAAGCGCGATGACTTAAACTTCGATGATTTTTGGAGTAAGGACTCATCTGCTGAAGTATATCACTTCATCGGTAAGGACATTGTTTACTTCCACAGCTTATTCTGGCCTGCAATGCTCGAAGGTGCTGGTCTTCGTAAGCCTACTAGTGTCTATGCCCATGGTTACGTCACCGTAAACGGCGCAAAGATGTCAAAGTCTAAAGGAACGTTTATTAAAGCGCGGACTTACCTTGATAACTTAGACCCAGAATACTTACGTTATTACTACGCGGCTAAGCTAAGCAGTAGAATTGATGACCTAGATCTAAACCTAGAAGACTTTGCTCAACGGGTTAACTCAGATCTTGTCGGTAAATTAGTTAACCTTGCTTCACGTACTGCCGGTTTCATCAGCAAGCGCTTTGATGGCAAGTTGGCTAAAATCGCCGATAGCAGCTTGACTGACAGCTTTGTCGCCAAGCAGGAGACGATTGCTAACCTATACGAGACACGTGAATACGGTAAAGCGATGCGTGAAATCATGGCACTTGCCGATGTGGCTAACGCTTATGTTGCTGATGCAGCACCTTGGCAGCTAATTAAAGACGAGGCTAAACAAGAAGAAGCCCATCAAGTGTGTAGTAATGCGCTTAACTTGTTCCGTATCTTAGTCACTTACCTAAAGCCGGTACTGCCTAAGCTTGCAGCAGATGTTGAAACATTCCTTAAAATGGAACTGACTTGGGACAACATCAATGCCGATTTAGCTGGTCATGAAATTGCTAAATTTAAAGCACTTATGCAACGTATTGAGATGAAGAGCATAGAGGCAATTATTGAAGCTTCAACTGAAAACCTTCAAGTTGCCGCAGCAGAAACACCAAAAGTTGAGGTTCAGCAAACGGAACTCGAAAAAGAGCCGTTAGCCGCCGAGATAAGCTTTGATGATTTTGCCAAAGTTGATCTTCGAATTGCGCTTATTGCCAAAGCTGAACATATCGAGAAGGCCAACAAGCTACTGCGTTTAGAGCTAGATTTAGGCGGCGAAACTAAACAAGTTTTCGCAGGCATAAAATCTGCTTATGCACCAGAGGATTTGATTGGTAAGCATACCGTGATGGTGGCAAACTTAGCGCCACGTAAGATGAAGTTCGGTGAATCAGAAGGTATGGTATTAGCCGCAGGTCCTGGCGGTAAAGATATCTGGATCCTAGAGCCACATGCAGGTGCTAAACCTGGCATGCGAGTGATGTAGCTGTCACTCTCTCATTAAAAAGCCGCTCTAAAATGAGCGGCTTTTTTGTATCTGTTGTCTCGTGCTGGAATGCGTTTATTAATACCAATTGCATTA
>NZ_JBFRMK010000137.1:0-51009 GCF_041470405.1 Shewanella sp. 10N.286.45.A1 | reverse complement strand
CAAATCTTTATACTGATTGCTATTAAAAACGTGTAGAGGCTTTTTTCGCTATTGGAAAAGCAAAGTTGTATGCACTGATCACGAATTTGGTAAGATATTAACTTATTGCTAAACAGTATGTGATGTCATACCAACCTATTATCATTCGATAAATGTATAATGAACATTGCTAATTTAAGGTATATAAATGAACTGTCGTTTAGGTTGTGGTGCGTGTTGCATAGCGCCTTCTATCACTACTCCTATTCCTGGAATGCCTGAGGGTAAACCTGCTGGAGTAAGATGTATTCAGTTAAATGACGGGAATTTGTGTAAACTTTTTGGCAAAGTAGAAAGGCCAGTTGTATGTGGCCAATTTGCGGCAACTGAAGATGTTTGTGGTAGTGATACTGAAGAAGCTTTATGGCTAATATCTTCATTAGAACAGGCAACAAACTGCTAATTAGGCGTTATTTTGATCGTTTTTATGGATTGGTAAGCAATGCAATTAACTCGTTACACTGATTTTGGATTAAGAACACTTATGTACCTGGCTTTACACCCAGAGCGTGAGTCGCTTTTCCGCATCTCTGAAATTACCGATGTTTTTGATTTGTCAGCAAACCATATCTCTAAAGTTGTGCATCACCTTGGTAAGCTGGGCTATTTAAAGACAGTTAGAGGCAAAAGTGGTGGCTTTAAATTGGCAAAGCCCGCTAGCGAGATTAATGTTGGTGATGTGGTAAGAGCTTTAGAGAACTCACTATCTCCAATTGATTGCAGCAAGCCATATTGTTTGTTTACTCCAGCATGTAAGCTTAAAGGCGTATTAGCGGAAGCGGTTAACGCTTATTTAGCTGTGCTTGATGGTTACACGCTAGAGATGATAGTGACCAATAATAAAGAGCTAAAATCATTACTCCCCGATCTTTCCATCTCAATCCTGCAGTAAGCTTGTATCGCTCTTACTTGCAACGCTAATCGGCAACAATTTCGAGGGTGGCACGAGCGCTATCTCAGCTTGTGCTAGCCGGTGTAGATTGTTATTCAAAAAGGTAAGCGTTTCTGGATAAGGGTGAGCAATAACAATGACATCTGTTTGTGTTGCTGTAAGCTTTATTGCTTTTTGAAACTGCAGTTCTAAAGCCGCTTCTGTTTTGTCATTATCAAGAAAAATCGTCCGTTTTAATAAAGGTACGCCCACTTTTTCTGCAATTGCTCCCGCCTGGGTGTATTTGGTTGTCACACTGTCAATGAAGTAAATATCCCGTTGAAGAAGCGCATCCATAACCCAGTGCATAGGTTTATCAAGCTGGGTGAGCAAGCTGCCCATATGGTTATTAGCACCAGATGCAAAGGGAACACTGTCTATTGCTTGCTCGAGCTGTTTTTTAAAGTCTTGCTCTGACATTGCATTGGTTAAGGCTCCTGGTCCAATCGTTTTGCCGTTCAGTGCCTGCATTGGAAGGTGAACTAGGATCTCACTACCTTGTTGGTGTGCTTTGTAAGCGACAGCTTTACCTAAAGGAGTAAGTGGCAACACTGAAAGCGCTACGCTAGGGGGCAGCGTTAGTACTGCCTTGTCAGATTGACGATAACCTATATCGTCAATGATGATAGCAATCCTTGCTGCAAATGAACTCGAACTAAATAATAGAAAGCAAAGTAATAAATAGCGCACTGTATTGGTTATTTTTTTGTTTTAATCCAGGCAATTGCTGAGTTAACAAGTTTATCTTCAGCAATATCACCACGGAGTGAATTTGCATCAATTATAGGCATATTTTCATCACTTGTTATAGTCTCTAGTGCCACTTTTATATCTGGATCGATCCCTTTTGAGTGAATATCTTTGCCATTTGGAGTGGTGTATTTAGCGATTGTGAGCTTAATGGCACTGCCCTCTGTTAGAGTGGGAATAAGGCTCTGCACAGTACCTTTACCAAAGCTAGTTTGACCGATAAGTTTTGCTCTGCCATTTTCTTGTAACGCCGCCGCAAGTACTTCTGATGCAGATGCTGAACCTTTGTTGATTAGCACCAACATAGGAACACTTTTTATCATGGTTTGTGGTGAGGCATAGTAGTCAGAATTCGCATCAAAGAAACGTCCCTCTGTAGCAACAATTCTTCCTCTGTCTAAAAATATATCCGCTATCTTTATCGCTTGATCCAACAACCCACCGGGATTGTTTCTGAGATCGAGTATTAACCCGTTTAGAGGTTCTGTTTGCCACAGATCAAGTTGCTTGACGAGCTCTTGAGTTGAGTTTTCTTGGAAGCTAGATAGTCTAATATAACCTATTTGATTATCTAAGAGTTGTGCTTCTACGGAGTTGATTGAGATTAGACTTGGGCTAATGGTCACCTTATAGGTAACCTCTGAGTTTGCTCTCACAAGCTCTAAATCAATCGCTAGTTTATCGTAGCTGTGTTGCTTAATTTCGTTAAGCAGGGATTCTAGTTTATCAACTGTAACGAGCTGCTGATTGAGTTTAACTATCCTATCTCCCGGCATGATACCTGCTTGCTCTGCGGGCGATTGCGGGAAAGGAGTGACAATGGTTATTTGGTCGTTGTCTGTTGCAATCTCAACTCCGAAACCATAGTACTCACCGTCGTTACTTTCTTGAGCATTAGAGAAAGCCTGTTTATCTAGAAAGCTAGAATAGGGATCGAGCCTGGCAAAAATACCCTCTATTGCGGCTTCGATCAGTTCCTCTTCGGTGAGCTTTTTGACGTAATAGGTTTCTATGGTATCGATGACATCGAGCAATACTGAATAGTCTACTCGAGTTTTATATTGCTGTGTATGCTCTTGGCCGAACAGAGTGAGCGATAAGCCCAATGCTAAACCTGCGGTAGCGAAACTAAGATTACGAATAATGCCTGACATGTTAACCCCTTGTATTGAATGGGGTTTGTCTGCCTACCGCTTACAATACCTAGCCGGATCGACCGCTTGCCCCTTATGTCTTACTTCAAAGTATAGGCCAGACTCGGTCTGTCCACCTGAGCGACCGACTAATGCGATGGATTCTCCCTTACTAACAGAGTCTCCCGCCGACTTTAAAAGGGTTTGTGCGTGGCCATAAAGGCTCATATAACCTTTGCCATGATCAACAACCAGCACCATACCAAAACCACGTAGCCAGTCGGCATAGATAACCTTGCCGCCTGCAATGGCTGCAATGTTTTGCCCTTCGGAAGCAGAAATAGTGACGCCTTTCCACTTTACTTGCCCTGAACGTTTACTGCCAAAGCCTGACTTGATGCGTCCTTTTGTGGGCCATTTCAGTTTACGTTTGCTGGATAACCCCCCGAGTGATGGGTTATTTTTCATCGCTAGCAGAGCTTGCTCTACAACTCGCTTTAAGCTGGCTTCTTCAATTTGCAGTTGCTCTAGCTTGGCACCGCTGCTTGTTAGAGTTCGTTGCAGCTGGATCAATGTTTGCTGTCGCTGTGATTGCTCTTGGTCTAAGCGCTTTGCATGCTGCTGTTGCTCAATCACTAATTTATTGAGTCGAGTTTGGTTCTGTTGCTGTTTGAGTTTGACCTCATCCAGTTCAACAATGGTGGTCTGTAGCTGTTTAATAGAGGCTATTCGCGCATTATTCAAATACTGATAGTAGGCTAATAATCGCTCTATGCTGGCTGGTGACTGCTGATTAAGTAGCATTTTACTGTAATCATGATTACCGGCTAGATATGCACTAGCAAGTTGATTTGATAAGGTTTTTTGTTGGATGACTTTAATTTTATCTAGCTGAGTATATTTGACGGCAAGTTCCGCTAATGCTTTATCTATGCTTGCTAAATTTTGTTTGGTTTTATTAACTTTTTTAGCCGCAGTCGCAATTGCTTGCTCATCTTTTTTAAGCAAAGAGATTAAGCGATCCCGCTGCTTATTGGTGTCCTTCACCGCAGATTGTTGTTTATTAATCTGTGTCTGAATCGACTTAAGTTCAGACTGACGACGATCAAGATCGGTCGCTTGGGCTGATAAAGGCAGTGATATAAAGCCAGCAATAATGCTGGCTTTGATAAAAAGTCGAATGGTCATATTACTCTTTGAGTTTAATTATCGCTCGGCCTGTCATCTCTTCAGGCACTTCTCGTCCCATCAAGGTTAACATAGTCGGCGCTAAATCACTCAAACGACCGCCTTTTTCTATATCTGCATCACGACCAACATAGATAAGCGGTACCAATTCACTGGTGTGCGCGGTATGCGCTTGGCCAGTTGTTTCATCGGTCATCTGCTCAGCATTGCCGTGATCGGCGGTAATTAAACACTCACCGCCCACTTTATCGAGTGCTTCAACAACTCGACCTAAGCAACTATCAACTGCTTCACAGGCTTTAACTGCAGCATCAAAGTTACCGGTATGACCAACCATATCGCCATTGGGGTAATTACAAATAATCACGTCGTAGTCGGTAGACTCGATGGCGGCAACGAGTTTGTCAGTAAGCTCTGTAGAGCTCATCTCTGGCTGTAGATCATAAGTCGCTACTTTTGGAGATTGGATTAAGATACGGTCTTCGCCTTTGAACGGTTCCTCTTTACCACCATTGAAGAAGAAAGTGACATGGGCATACTTTTCCGTTTCCGAAATGCGCAGCTGAGTCATATTCTGATCTTGTAAGGTTTCACCTAAGGTGTTGACCAAATCCGTCGATGGGTAAGCGATAGCGGCATCAATATCTGCTGCGTATTCGGTTAGCATCACAAAGTTTGCCTTCGGAGTCACTGCGCGTTCAAAGCCATCAAAATCGGCATTCACAAAGCTGCGAGTAATTTGACGCGCACGATCGGCACGGAAGTTCATGAAAATGAGTGCATCGTTATCTGCTAGTTTGGCAATATTGCCATCAGCATCAGGGATGACTGTGCTACCCACAAACTCGTCATTTTCATCACGAGCATAAGCGGCCTCAATACCTTCTACGGCATTAGCTACGGTATGCAGTCCCTTCCCCTCGGTAATAAGCTCGTAAGCTTGTGAGACACGATCCCAGCGGTTATCTCGATCCATTGCATAGTAGCGGCCAATAAGCGAAGCGACTTGACCTGTACCTAATGTTTTGAACATCTCTTCAAAGTGCGCTAAGCCTGCTTTTGCACTACGAGGAGGTGTATCGCGACCATCTAAAAAGGCATGAAGATAAACCTTGGTTGCACCGCGTTTAACGGCTAGACGGCACATTGCTTCAATATGGTCTTGATGGCTATGTACACCACCCGGCGACAATAGTCCCATAATATGCACTGCACCATTTGCCTTGATAGCATCATCAATAGCTTTAGTCAGTGCTGGGTTGGTATCGAATTCGCCATCATCGATAGCTTTACCTATACGAGTGAGCTCTTGGTAAACAATTCGACCAGAACCGATGTTGATATGGCCAACTTCAGAGTTACCCATTTGGCCATCTGGTAAGCCAACATCAATCCCAGAACCTGAGATTAAGCTATTTGGATATTGCGCATTTAGCTTGTCGAGAACAGGAGTTTTTGCATGGAAAACAGCATTTTCTTGCGTATTTTCACGGTAACCCCAGCCATCGAGGATCAGCAATGCCAACGGGCGTTTGCGTGTCGTCATGGTAGTACCTTTAAGTTTGAAAGAATAAGATTAAAATTTGAATTGGTTAAATATTACTACCAATTGGGGCTTGGCATAAAGATATTTACCTAGATTGTGGTTATCGTTTTAGTTATAGCGATGATCCAAAGCCTGTTGTCATGCACGTTACGTGACTAACATTCTGTATTCTGCCATAGCAATGGTATACTCTGTGCCTCATTATATTTGGGCCAATTAAAAGTAGGCAGTTAAAGCATGCAAGAATATATGGAATTTTTTAAAGCAAACCCGATGTTAAGTTTAGCTTGGGTTGGTTTATTCATTGGACTGATCGTTATGGTGTTCAAATCTAGCGTATCAAAAGTTAAAAACGTTAATCATCAAGAAGCCACATTGCTGATGAACAAGCAAAGTGCAAAGGTTGTTGATGTACGCGGAAAAGAAGAGTTTAAGAAGGGTCATATTGTTGATGCGGTTAACCTTCCTTTAGCGGATATAAAAAATAATCAGCTCGGTACACTTGAAAACGCAAAAGGCAGTCCCATTATAATGGTATGCAACGCTGGCATGACTTCGTCTCAAGCGGCTCAACTGATGGTTAAGCACGGTTTTGAAAACGTGAATAACTTGAAAGGTGGTATGGGTGAATGGCAGTCAAATAACTTGCCTGTTTCAAAGAGCAAAAGATAGAAGTGTCGGTGTAGCCATTGCATTATTGTTAAGTAATTGATTAAAGTGTCACGGCTTAGCATTAATGGTTACCGGCATTGAATTGAGGGATTACCCTCCAAAAAAGCGTCTGTTGACTAAATAAATCAAAAACTGGGACAGCTATTTGGGTTGTTACCCAAATAAGTAAACCCTGAGACTGGCTCTTTTGAAGTAGCCTCACAAACTTTTTAAGGTAGGAAATTATGGCTGAAGTAGCTAACAACGAAGAACAAGCACCACAATTCAACATTCAACGTGTTTACACAAAAGATATCTCTTTTGAAACACCAAACAGCCCAGCTGTTTTCCAAAAAGAATGGACTCCAGAAGTTAAGCTAGACCTTGATACTCGCAGCAACAAGCTTTCTGACGACGTATACGAAGTTGTTCTTTCTCTTACTGTTACCGCTAAAAATGGCGAAGAAACAGCATTCCTTTGTGAAGTACAGCAAGCTGGTATCTTCGCAATTACTGGTCTTACTGAGCAGCAACTTGCACATTCTCTAGGTGCATACTGCCCTAACGTTCTTTTCCCATATGCTCGTGAAGCAGTTGGTAGCCTAGTTAGCCGTGGTACTTTCCCACAACTAAACCTTGCTCCAGTTAACTTTGACGCGCTATTCGCTCAGTACGTTCAACAGCGTCAAGCTGCTGCCGCTGAAGCGCCTGCAGAAGAAGCTAACGCTTAATAGCATGGAAAACACTGCCGATATTACGGTACTGGGGGCGGGCTCTTATGGCACCGCCCTTGCTATTTCTCTCGCGAGTAATGGCCACAGAACCTTGCTTTGGGGGCATGAACCCGAGCACATTGAAAACCTAAAGAACGACAAGTGTAATCAAGAGTTCTTACCTGGTATTCCGCTTCCTGATTTACTTATCCCTGAATCCGATTTAGCAACAGCACTTGCTGCATCTAACAATGTGTTAGTCGTTGTGCCTAGTCATGTGTTTGGGTTGGTGTTAGCGCAAGCTAAACCGCTGTTACGTAAAGATGCACGTATTGTATGGGCGACCAAAGGCTTAGAGCCAGAAACAGGTCGTTTGATACAAGATGTGGCGCGAGAAGTATTAGGTGAAGCGTTCCCACTTGCCGTTTTGTCAGGACCTACGTTTGCAAAAGAGCTCGCTGCTGGCATGCCAACAGCAATATCTATCGCAGGTACAGATCCGCAATTCACTAATGATTTAGTTGAATTGTTGCATAGCCCTAAGCGTTTACGCGTTTACGCCAACGATGACTTTATCGGCCTCCAATTGGGTGGTGCGGTGAAAAATGTTATCGCTATTGGTGCGGGACTATCTGACGGTATCGGTTTTGGTGCCAATGCTCGAACAGCATTGATCACTCGTGGTTTAGTCGAACTCACACGTCTCGGTGAAGCTATTGGTGCGCAAGCATCGACCTTTATGGGCATGGCAGGATTAGGTGATTTAGTATTAACGTGCACCGATAATCAATCTCGTAACCGTCGTTTCGGTTTAGCGCTCGGTAAAGGCAGTGATGTTGAAGCCGCGCAAAAAGAGATTGGCCAAGTTGTCGAAGGCTATCGTAATACTAAAGAAGTCTATACATTGGCAAAACGCTTAGGCGTTGAAATGCCAATCACTGAGCAGGTCTACCAAGTGCTTTATCAAGGTAAATCACCAGTGGATGCCGCTAAAGAGTTGTTAAGTCGCGAGAAAAAATCTGAAACATCGGCAGAGTAAACTCTGCTAGCCATTGCTATGAATGTGGTGATGGTACAAACATAAATAAGGGTGCTAAAATAGCGCCCTTTTTTGTGCCTTGTGAAAGCTAGGCGCTGTACAGCAAGCTAAGATGGTTTAGGAGTAAGCGAGTGGAACATCATGACGTTATTATTATCGGAGCGGGTGCAGCAGGACTTATGTGCGCTGCAACAGCGGGCTACCGTGGTCGTGATGTATTGGTACTCGACAGCGCCAAACAAGCCGGTAAAAAAATACTGATCAGTGGCGGCGGCCGTTGTAACTTCACCAACCAAAAAGTGGAGCCAGCAAACTTTCTTTGCAGTAATAGCCACTTTGTAAAGTCAGCATTAGCGCGCTACCGCTCCAGTGACTTTATCGAATTAGTTGAGCGACATGGTATTGAATACCATGAACGCGACCACGGTCAGCTGTTTTGCAACGACTCCGCCAAAGAGATTGTTGCCATGCTAATGACCGAATGCGAATGGGCTGGCGCACAGGTTAAACTGCGCACTGAAATTAAAGCCATTAGCAAAAACGCAGACGGCCAATTTGAAGTGCAAACAGATACAGCGCACTACCGCTGCCAATCACTGGTAATGGCAACAGGCGGGCTGTCGATGCCAAAGCTGGGCGCATCGCCCTTTGGATACCATATTGCCGAGCAATTTGGCCTTAACGTGTTGCCAACTCACGCAGGCTTAGTGCCGTTTACGTGGCATAGTGAGCAAAAACAGCGTTTTGAGCCACTATCAGGCATTGCAGTACCGAGCACAATTACCGCTAACGATGGCACTCAATTTAGCGAAGCGCTGCTGTTTACCCACCGTGGTCTTTCTGGGCCAGCCATTTTGCAGATCTCCAACTACTGGCACCCCGGCGAAGCTATCAGCATTAACTTGTTGCCCGGTAAAGATGCCCGAGCAGAGATAAAGCAACTGCTCGATAATAGTCCCAAGCAAAGTCTGCGTAATGCATTGGCTTTATGGTTACCAAAGCGTTTAGTTGAAGCATTATTTGATGAAGCACTGCTAAACAAAGCGCTTAATCAGCTGGTGCATGCCGAGCTTGAACAGCTCGCACAAGATCTTGAAGCTTGGTCAATCGTGATGAATGGCACTGAAGGTTACCGCACCGCAGAGGTGACCTTGGGCGGCGTTGATACCGATGAGTTGTCGTCTAAAACCATGGAAGCCAAAAGCGTCTCTGGTCTATTCTTTATCGGCGAGGTGATGGATGTTAGCGGCTGGCTCGGAGGCTTTAACTTCCAATGGGCTTGGAGCTCAGGAGTGGCTGCTGGGCAAGCGGTATAGTATTGTGTAGAGACAATAAAGTTTGCCCGTAAGCGCTAAAGTTTGCCCGTAAGAGTGTTTTGAGACAATAAAGTTTGCCCGTAGTGGCTCTGTTTACTATGATTAATGTAGGTAAATCTTTATTGGATTGAGCATGGGACGTGGGCGTAAACTTGAATCGTTAAAAGACTTTGAGCGAGCATTAAAGAATAAATATGGAATTGGCCAAGGCGCAGATTATAAGCCTTGGCTTAGGACAATTGATGTAAAGTCAAAAGGTGGGCGCTCATTAATCTATGGTAGGAAGTCTCAAAGAGACCACCATATGATGTCTTCAATCGAAAGTGAGCACTTCTTCCTAGCCGAATCTTTAAGTTGTGTCGTTGATATTAGGGAGCAATTTCCGCTACTTCCCCTTAATTACACCCAAAAAGTCGCGAAAATACTTGGTGTTGAACACCCAAAACATCCAATCACCAAAGAACCTATTATCATGACAACTGATCAGTTGCTCACGATAGACTCTCCTCAAGGCACTATATACCATGCAATCTCTGTAAAACCTGAAGATGATTCGGGTGACTTGCGTGTACTCGAGAAAATAGATATAGAGCGAGTTTGTTGGGAGTTGCTTGATGTTAAGTTCACTTACTTTACCGGCAATGAATTAACGAGAGTTCAAAGCAGCAACCTTCAGTGGGCTTCATTCCCATTCCGTAAGAACCCGATAAAGTTTTCTTGTGATCAGATTAATTGTGCTCTTTCAGTCGTGGCTTCGGGGCAATACTTTATTGAAGATCTCTGTAACCAGCTAATCTCAAGAAACATAACATCTCATGGTGACGCTTTATTATTAATACGTTTTCTCATAGCCGATAAATTTATCGATGTTGATTTATCGACTAATATCCCTGAATCAGGGCTTATTGATATTAAGTATGTAACAGCAAAGCTGGAGAACACTTTATATGGAACTTCCTAGAAATAGCGTTTGGAGCGTGAATGATTCGGACTTAGTTAAAGATGGACTCTATCGTCTGTTAGATATCATGCAGGATGTTGAGTCTGTTATTCTGTATTCACTTTACGATACTTCTACAACGGTAAGGCCTATAGCTGTTTCTCTAGAAGGTTTCATTGAACTTGTTTCAAGCCGCAAAGCTAAAAAAGCACAATATGAGTTGCCAACTTATCTTTTAGTTGATGAAGAAAATGTTTCAGATGAGCACATTAGTCGTCGAGATAAAAATTATGACTTAATCAAAGGTGTTATATCAGATAGTACTTTTATTTTTGATTATGCGACCAAGAAAAGGTCGCCTCAACTTGCTGAATATTCGAAAGAAGTAAATGTTGATCGTAAGTCATTAGCGCGCATACTTACTCTATATTGGCGAAATGGACAGGACAAAATGGCTCTGTTACCTGCATTTTCGAAAAGTGGAGGCTCAGGGCAAGAGCGAACTCTAGTAACGAAACCCTTAGGTGCACCAAAACGGCCAAGAACTATAGCCGTTGAGAGGGTCGCTAAGTATATTGTGAATGATGATGACAAAAGTAAATTCAAAAAAGCACTAAAGAAATACTACCTAAAAGAATCTGGACTGACGCTAGCAAAAACCTATGACAACTTACTAAAAGATTATTATTCAAAAGAGGTAAAGCTGGCAGATGCATGTGATAGGCCACCTATAGTCCCAACTAAAAAGCAGTTTAGTTATTGGCGCACAAAGCTATTCAGTAAAGATCAGTTAATCAAGCAACGAACCTCAGAGAATGATTACCTCAGAAATAAAAGGGGAGCGCTAGGCAGCATTACTGATCGAAGTTATCTCCCTGGTACTCACTTTGAAATAGACGCCACAGTTGCGGATGTGCATATCGTGTCTGAGCTCGGAGCTCAGTATGTTTTAGGGCGACCGACAATTTATATCGTTGCAGACAGGGCGAGTCGAATGATAATTGGTATGCACGTATCGCTTTATCACGCTTCTTGGCGTGCAGCGCGTCAGGCATTAACGAATAGTTTCTTACCTAAATCTAATTATTGTAAAAGCTTTGGTATTGATATTGAAAACTCTGAATGGCCATGTGCTCACATTCCTAAAGAGTTGGTTTGTGATAATGGTGAAATGATTGGGGTTCAACCCAGAAAAGCACTGACACCAATGACGCAATTATCATTTACTCCACCATATAGGCCAGACTGTAAAGGTGTGGTAGAAAAGCGGTTTGATATTATCAATAAAGAAGTACTTCATGAGTTACTGGGTACCACGAGAGGTGGTCAGGTTGTACGAGGAAGTCGAGATCCTCGAAAAGACGCAATCTATACGCTTAAGGAAGTTACGGCTGAAATAATAAAGGCGGTGCTAGAGCATAATCGTTCAATTCTTAATGATTTAGCTTTTTCTAGCCCTTTACTCATCGAAAATGACTTATCACCAACCCCCCTGAATTACTGGAAAATACATCTAACAAAGCACAGGCACGAACTTCAATCAGCTAATGGTGATGAAGTTATAGCTAGATTGCTGCCTTCAGCAGAAGTAAGTATGACTCGAAGTGGCATATATTTTAATGGCATGTATTACTCGTGTTCAGAAGTTGAAGAGCTTAACTTGGCATCTGTCGCTAGGTCATCAGGGCGTTGGAGGCTAGAGGCGAGAATTGATGAAAATACAACGAATTACATCTATGTTCGCTTAGATAAAAATAGAGAATTCATTAGGTGTAACTTGTTACCACGTAGTCGAATGTTGGCTGATAAGTCTATGTATGAATCAGACTTCATTCAAGACTGGCTCGATACAAAAAAAGAGCTAACTCCAATATCAACGGCCTCAATTGACGATCATAAGAATCGCCAGGAAGTGACCAAGCAAGCGAAACGCCGAAGCAAAGATGGTGAGAAAGTCTCTTTTAGGGATAAAACGAGTAATATTCGTCAGCGTCGACAGGAAGAGCTAGAAGCAACCACAAACATAATTATTCCAGAGCCTGAGGCTTCAATTACTAATGATGTGCCAGATCCTGTATCTACTGATAATAAGGTTATTCCGTTGCCAAAAGGTAGAAAAAGAAGAACCAGTAGAGGTGAGTTATGAGAAATGAACCTGCTGTATACCAAGATGCAATTTTGCCTGAACATCAAGGTAACCCACTTATTGAAGCCCTCCCTGCTAAAAAGGCATGGGAAAGCATCATGGAAGATTTGAGCAATTATCCTAATTATTCAGAAGAAATTGCTGACCACCGCGATCCATTGGTTCGTGATGAATATTTAAATCGTATTGATGAAATCAGACAACCGCTGACTGACTATGCTGCATGCTTCAGAGCGGTAGAAAGAGCAATAAAAAAGGGGTACTCCACAAAGAACCCGCTTAGTCCTACAACGGCTCAGTACCTACACTACTTGGTTGATGAACGCCCAGACATCGAGCCTCGCACTGGTTTTTTTCAGGCTAAAGGAGATGGGCTTACTCTCATCGGTGACAGTGGTGTTGGCAAAACCTCAATGGTGGAGCAAGTCTTAAGCTACTTTCCGAATGTTATTGAACATGAGTCATATCAAGGGCAAGCATTAGAGCTCAGGAAGCAAGTGGTTTGGATAAAAGTTGATTGTCCTAGTAATTCAAGCGTAAGGGATTTGTGTGAAGAGATCCTCTCAACATTAGACCTGACCCTTGATAGAGAAAAAACGAAGCCTGAGGGAACGATAGGTGCTTTGATTCGGCAGTTAGAGCAGTGTATGAAATCAAGCTTTATTGGCATGCTGGTTATTGATGAAATGCAGAACCTAAAGTTCAAGCGAACGGGCGGAGAAAATAACCTATTAAGGTTTTTACACCGGTTGATGAATAAACTTGGTGTTCCTCTTTTCTTCGTTGCAAACCCACCGTTTGATCAATCATTAGTTAAAGAGCTAAAAGCTGCCCGTCGAGCTGAAAGCGGTTATCACCACACGATGTCAGTATTGGAGAGGGACAGTACTTCGTGGAATGCGTTTGTAGACCAGCTTTGGCAATATCAATGGGTAAACGTTTATACAGAGCTTACAGAAGAACTTAACGATGCGCTTCACGCTCTTTCGGTTGGTAATATTGATATGGCGTGTCGAACATACCGAGAAGCGCAAAGGTTGATTATCGGTGCTGATGATGAACGAATTACTCCAGCAACATTAGCAGCTGGTAATGCAGTTGCTTGCGGACTTTCAAGACAAACTGATGAAGTAAATGAACTTAAGATAGCAAATGTTTCTTTACCTAAAGGGAAGCAACGAAGTACGCGTAGTACAGGGAAAACAGCGGTTAAAACAATAGACAAAACTGGTGATATCACTAAGCCTCAACACCCAGAGTTTGCCTCTAAGCTTATTGAGTTAGTTAATGCCGTTGACTTAAAAAGTCGAATTGATGATCCGGATCTGTTCCAACAAGCTGCTAACTCAGAGGACCCGATGCGTTATCTAAGGTCTAGAAATATTGTTCTTGACGATCCACTATCAGAACTGGCCTATAGTTAATTAATAGGGCTTATCTAAACTGGAGATTCATCATGCAGCTGCCTAAAGCACTACCTGATGAATCTCTATTTAGCCGTATATGTCGTTATTTAGCTATTAGTGAGCTTACCCTTGAGCAGGCTTTGCAAAAGCTTGTTGGCGATAGAAGAGCTGGAGTTCATCCTTACCTTACATCAAACTTGCACATTACTGGTCAATTCTCCGAAGAATCGCCAGAAGTACTTCTATCTAATCAAACTCTGCGTCCGTTATTTTCCTATTACTTGCCACAATATCGAACAGTTCTTGGAAATGTAACGACCAATCCAAGTGACATACTAAGAGCTAGCCAACTTTCTACTTTTCGTGGCAAAGAACGCTTATCTGTAAAGCACTGCCCTTTATGCGCTAAAGATGATGTATATAATTTTGGTGTAGCCTACTGGCACCTAGCTCATCAGATCTCAGGTGTTGAAGCTTGCTCAGTACATGGCACTTGGCTAGAACACAATGAGCTCTTAGGTCGCAGTCATGCTAGCGGCCAGTTACTTCCTGATATCAGAGTTGAGCCTAATTATTGTAATGACCTTGCGAGGGAGTTCTCAAAGTTCTCATTAAATAAAATTAGAAGCTTACAATCTAAGAAACAAAGCGATGTCACTATTAGTGACACTTACCTTAAAAAGCTCAGGATCCATGGTGGTTTAACACAAAGTGGTCGAGTCAAACGGAAAAAGATAGCTAAGGACTTATTTGAACTATCTGAAGAGTTATTTCCCTCGCAGTCTGATTTATCACTTAGAACACCGAAAGATTATCGCTTTGTTTCATCTCTGCTTTCAGGTCAATACCCTCAACACCCATTTAAGCACTTGTTGTTTGAGTTTTACTTATCTCGTTGTCAGCCAGATGATGAACCAGACGCTAAAATCTTGAATGTTCAGCCAACACCCATAAACAAAGAAGTTCAGTGCTGTCACTTATTGAATTCAGGACTATCAATGGCAGCGGTAAGTAGGGAAATAGATAAAAGTAGATGCTATGTGAAAAGTATCGCTTTGAAACACAATATCCCTGTTAATTTAAAGCCTAAAAAAATCACTCAAGATCTTAAGCATTCAGTTGTTAAACTCGCTAAAAAGGGCTTTCACCGAGATGTTTTAGCTAAACTTCATGGCATTTCTACAGGCAGTGTAGAGTTAATTATCTCAACGACAGCGTGTCTTGTTGAGTGGCGAAAACGATGTAAGGCTGAATCTTTACGGCGTCGATATCGCTGCCAAATCATGCGGTTTATTGCTGCAACCCCGAATGCTTGTCGAGAAGAGGTTAAGACTAATAATGAAGCAGCATTTTATTGGTTGTATATTCATGAACATCAATGGCTCGAGAACGTACTACCTGTCGCAATCCAAACACAGCATGTTGACAGAGTCGATTGGAGCCAGCGAGATAAAGTGCTGGTGAAAAAAGTCAGCTTAATTATGGAAGAGCACCAAAACCAACTATCAAGAACACAGCTTGATAACTTGCTGGGCGGCCATGGCTGGTTAACGAAAAAAAAGCACAAACTGCCTAAAACGTTAATGAAATACCACAGCCTTTATCAAGGTAAATAATTTTTCGAGCAGCATTACTTATTTACGACATAAATAGCATTTTTTATTAGCAAATTGTTGATAGAATCGATCCTAATATTTTATTAGGCAAATCATCACAATGGCAGATTTTAAGAAAATTCAGCAGCTAGAAACACAGCTTTGGAGCGCAGCCGATAGCCTTCGTGCTAATACAGGCCTAACCGCACAAGAGTATTCAAGGCCGATTCTAGGTCTTATCTTTTTAAAATATGCCGAATACCGTTTTCTTCAAGCAAAAGATAAGGTTGCATCAGCGGGCAGTTCTCGCCGCCGTGCAGGTGGTGATATTAAATCTAAAATTCAGGCTGAAGGTGCAATGTATGTGCCTGATGATGCGCTGTATACCAACCTGCTAGCACTGCCTGAAGGCGCGAATATTGGTCTAAATGTGAATAACGCAATGAAGGCGTTAGAAGCTGAAAATGAAGCGATTAAAGATGCGCTGCCTAAAACTTACACCCGTTTTGATAACGATATTCTAAAAGGCCTGCTTAAAAACTTCACAGCAATCGACTTTGGGCTTGGCTCCGATATATTTGGTCGTATCTACGAATACTTCCTTAATGAGTTTGCCAAAACCGAAGGTCAAGGTGGTGGCGAGTTCTTCACTCCATCGGCATTGGTACGTTTAATTACTGAAATTATTGAACCCTACCATGGCAAGGTGTTTGATCCTGCTTGTGGTAGCGGTGGTATGTTTGTCAGCTCTGCGGATTTTGTATCGGGTCATAACAAGAATGCCTCTGATGAACTGTCTGTTTTTGGACAAGAGAAAACCGGTGATACCGTTAGACTATCGAAAATGAACCTAGCGGTTCATGGTTTGCAAGGCGATATCCGAGAAGGTAACTCCTATTACGAAGACCCGTTTGAATTAGCCAAGGGCGAAGTAGTTGATGGTAAAAAGCATGGTCAGTTTGACTATGTGATGGCAAACCCGCCGTTTAATGTAAATGAGATTCAAAAAGACCGTTTAGAAGGTGATAAAGAGCGTTTTCCTTACGGTATGCCACGTAACGATAACGGTAACTATCTGTGGATTCAGATGTTCTATACTGCGCTAAATGCAAAAGGTCGTGCAGGTTTTGTTATGGCAAACTCAGCCAGTGATGCACGAGGCTCTGAACAAGAGATACGTCAAAAACTGATTGAAGATGATGGTGTCGATGTAATGGTGGCGGTTTCAAGCAACTTCTTTTATACCGTGACACTGCCCTGTGCGCTGTGGTTCTTAGATAAAAACAAACCTGAGCATAACAAAGATAAAGTACTGTTTATCGATGCACGCCATATCTTCCGCCAAGTGACTCGTGCAGTTCGAGATTACACTAGCGAGCAGCTTAACTATATTGCCAATATTGTGCGTTTATACCGTGGTCAAACGGTTGATAATACTTACTTAGAAACACACCCTGATGCAGATAATGATGGCAGTTATGCACTTGAAGCATTTTTCAAAAGTGAAACGGGTGAACTGAGCTACCAAGATATTGCTGGGCTTTGTAAGGTGGCAAGCAAAGCAGAAATTATTGAGCAAGGCTATAGCTTAAACCCTGGCCGTTATGTAGGTGTTGCTGAAGGTGAGCAAGAACATGATGAAGATTTTGCTGCCAAGTTAGAAGCTTTGCAGGAAGAGTTGGAAGTTTTGAATCTTGAGGCTCATGAGTTTGAAGTGGCAATCTCAGAAAATGTAATGAAAGTACTGGGGAATATGTAATGTCACAGCTGGTTTCACTTAATGAGCATATCTCTACACAGAAAGGCTTTGCCTTTAAAAGTAAGTGGTTTGTTGATATTGGTCGCGAAATTGTAAAAGTCAGTGATTTTACATCTGACTCAATTGAACCAAGTGATTTAATGAAAATTTCAGATGAACTTGGTGAACAGTATTCTCGTTACGCTTTGTCTACTGGTGATGTAATAATACAAACCGTGGGGTCTTGGCCTTCAAATCCAGCTTCCGTAGTGGGAAAAGCTGTAAGAGTGCCAAAAACAGTAAACGGTGCGCTCTTAAATCAAAATGCAGTAAAAATTAGCCCTAAAGAAACAATACATCGTGGCTTTCTTTACTACTTACTTAGAAGCGATGATTTTAAAGAATATATTATTGGTACTGCACAAGGTGCGGCTAGCCAAGCAAGTATTACTCTGGATGCGATCAAGCGATATAAGTTTAAACTTCCAGTTTTTGATGATCAAGTATTGGTCGCTGAGTATTTGGAAAACTACGACAACCTAATCGAAAACAACAATCGCCGTATCGCTATTTTAGAAGAGATGGCGCAATCCCTTTACCGTGAATGGTTTGTTAACTTCCGCTACCCAGGCCATGCTGACGGCACTAAAAGCAGTGAAAGTGCAGATGAAAACTGCAATAAACCAACCCTAATCGACTCCTCCTTAGGTCCAATCCCCGAAGGTTGGGAGGTTAGGTCTGCACAAGAAGCTATAACAATTAACCCTCGTACTAAGCTTGATAAAGCAAGTGAAAACCCTTTTGTGGGGATGAGTGGTTTAGCCGAGAACTCAATGGTGATTGGTGATGTTATTCAAAAACAAGGGAACAGCGGGGCTAAGTTTATTAATGGCGATACATTGTTTGCTCGAATCACCCCTTGCCTTCAAAACGGTAAAACAGGTTATGTTCAGTTTCTTACTGGTTCACAACCTGTAGGTTTTGGCTCTACTGAGTTCATTGTTCTACGCGAGAGTGAAGATTTAAGCTCTGAGTTTATTTACTTACTCTCGAGAAGTAATAACTTCCGAGAGCATGCCATTCAAAGTATGACAGGTGCTACAGGACGACAGCGTGTACATAATGACTGTTTTGCATCGCATTATATAACAGTTCCTCCACGAGGCCTTATGGACGAGTTTACGGCGGCGGTATCCCCCATGTTCAAAAGCATTTTTAACCTTTCTAAAAGAAATGAGAACCTTAAAAAGCAGCGAGATATGCTACTACCTAAACTGATTTCTGGAGGTATTGAACTATGAAAATCTTCTATCATGGTCAAGGTGGTTGGAATTCGAAACCTGCAGGTTTAGCTAACATTCCAAACTTGCTTGCTTTAGAAGGTAATAATTGGGATGACTTCGGCAACAAAACAACCCTTGATGCTAGTCTTTACTTTGACGGTGAACGGTTTGACTTTGATTTCCACTTGAAGCTTCTAATTGAGGGGCGTAGTTATACTGCTCTAGCATTAAATGAGATGAAAAATGCAGGTTGGGATGGCTTTTTTCCTATTCCAAATGCTAATTATATATCCCTTCCTTCGGATATTGATTTTTATCACACTCTTTTATCTAAACTTGGGGAAAAAAAGGCAATTACCCTTTTGCGAACCCTTAAAGATGCTGGTTTTTTAATTAATATTGACCAAGATGAAAGTGCTAGTGCACTGTCTGAAAGTGATGAGTTTTCATCATCAGTGCTTCGTGAGAGTGGGGCAATAAAAGCTTATACAGATGGTTGGCGTATCTTTGATGGCAGCTTAAATGAAATTAACAGTTTTGAATTGAATATTTTAACCGCCGAAATGCAGTCAAAAAAAATACCATTCAGATTCAATTCTACGATTTTGCCTTATGATATAAATATTTTAATTGGTCCTAATGGTATAGGTAAATCGTATTGCTTAAAGTCATTCGTTGAGTATTGGTTGAAAACTGGTATAGGTTCACCAAAACACCTCAAGAGAATTGGGCATACCCCTTTTGATACTCCTCCAAATATCAGCAAATTGATATTAGTTTCGTATAGTCCATTTGAAGAGTTCACTTTAGATTTAAGTAAAGCGCACCTTAAAGACAAGCAAGCCTATAAATATTTTGGGTTTCGATATCAAAATGAAAAAGGCGAAGTGGGTATAAATCGTAATTTACCTAGCTTTAACTCTGCTGAATCTATTATAAAAGCACTTTTTGAAGATGAAAAGTTTAGCTTTATTGAAAATCGAGTTGAAAAAGTCGCTACTGTTGGTAGTGCATTGTCGAGTGCATTATCGTTTGACTATATGGCACTAGAAGTGAAAGATGATTCATTATTATCACCTTTTTCTCAATTAATAGTTAATATTGATGATAAGTCTTACTTAAGGTTACTTCCTGAGATCGTAGACAGTATAGCTGAAGTTGATTTGCTTTCTTCCTGCAATTTGGTCTCTGGTGTTTGCTTCATTAAAGCAGGGGCCATTTGCCAGTTAAGCTCTGGTCAACGGCTATTTACTTATATTGTTATTAATGTCGTAGCCGAACTAAGAGAAAATAGCTTAGTTGTTATAGATGAGCCAGAGCTATTCTTACACCCAACCTTAGAGGTGGAGTTTGTCTCATTATTAAAGCTTGTTTTGCAGCCGTTTAAATCAAAAGCAATATTAGCTACTCATTCTTTATCAGTCGTTCGCGAAGTTCCATCAAATTGTGTTCATATATTTAGGGATGAGGGATATGGATTAGATGTGATTAAACCACCTTTTGAGACATTTGGTGGTGATATGCAGCGTATATCATCTTATGTCTTTGGCGATAGATCTGTAACAAAACCTTTTGAAGATCTTCTTGCAGAACAAATAAAAAAATACTCCCCTGAACGTCTTATTGAGTTGTTAGGTGATGAAATCAATGAAGAGTTGACAATGAAGATCTTAAGGTTAGGGAGACAGAATGGTCGCTAATGTAACTCTTCCTTCCGATGATTCATTAGAAACTATCAATACCGTGTTAGCGGAAAGGCAAAAGTTTCTGGGTTTCTATCGTTCAATTACAAATGATTTACGAGATCAAGTTGAGTCTTATATTGAGCATAATGGCGATCCGACTTTGGTTCAACCATTGAACTTACGTAATTATACGGACACAGATGTTATTGCCGCAAAGCGGAAAAAGACACTCATTAATTTATATAGCCCGAAACCAACAAAAATACCTTTTCTCATATTAGAAAAGATGAGAAATGAGCATGGCTTATTATTTTGTCCTTCGTGTGGGGAAGATGGTGCTCCAGGTACTTTAGATCATTATTTACCTAAAACAGAGTTCCCAGAGCTTTCAGTTTGCCTAGTTAACCTGACTCCAATGTGCAGTAAATGCCAGGGGAAAAAATCCGATGATTATTTAACTGTGGATAACGAAAAAGCCTTTCTACACCCTTACTACGATCAAATTGATGACTGTTTATTTCACATAAATATACGACCGCCATTCAATAATCCGTCGTGCTTTTCAATCGAACTTAAAGATAGTGTTACAGGTGATTTTAGAGGTTTAGTTGAAAGCCATATCGAGGGGATAGATTTTATAAATCGGATTGAAGGGTATTGCGAAAGCAAGCACTTACATTTGTTAAAGTTAATGGCAGAAGAAAGGGAAGATGAAGAGCCATTAAGTGCAGAGCAGTTGATACGTAGGTACTTGAGGCAAGAAAAAAAGAAAGCACTTAATGCATGGGGCGCTATATATTATCAATCTGTTCTCGACTCTCCTGATTTGCTGGTTCATTTGAATGATGGGCAGTTACCAGAATATCTATAACGGGTTACTTGGGAAAATAGAAACAATGAAAGCAACAGAAACAAGACTATTCAAGTTTTTACAAAAGTCAGCACAATTTATTATTCCTATTTACCAACGTCAGTACAGTTGGTCCTTTGCTCAATGTGAGCAGTTATGGAAAGACATAGTTAGCGCTGGCTCATCCGATTTAGAGGCACACTTTATTGGTTCTGTCGTTTACGTTGAACGTGGCTTATATAGCCACAGCGATGTCCCTCAGTTACTCGTCATTGATGGACAGCAGCGGCTTACCTCTACAACACTTTTGATTGCTGCATTGACTGGAGAGATTCAATCACGAATAGATAATGGTGATGAATTTGTTGTTGATGGCACCAATGCAAAAAAGCTTAAGAAATACTATCTCTGCAATGATGCTGAAGATGGTGAGTTATTTTATAAACTGATTTTAACCAAAGCTGATGATCAAGCGCTACGAGATATTGTTGATGGTAAAAAAATTAACGATGAAGAATCTTCATTAAGAGTTGTTCAAAACTTCTTAATGTTCGAAAGTAAGCTGAAAAGCCAAACTAATGAGCAGTTGAATCAAGTTTACTTGGGCTTACAAAAGCTGATCATTGTCGATATTGCTTTAGATCGTGAAAGAGACAATCCTCAACTTATTTTCGAAAGTTTAAACTCTACTGGTTTAGATTTGAGCCAAGCTGATCTGATTCGAAACTACGTGTTAATGGGTTTAGAACCAAAAGAGCAGAACCAACTATATACTGACCATTGGTTCCCGATGGAGAGTGACTTTGGTAATGGTGAGAACAACTGGATGTTCAACCAGTTTATGCGGGACTACTTAACCGTAAAAACAGGTAAGCCACCTAGGCTCAGTGATGTCTATGAAGGTTTCAAGAAGTACACCACTTCGTTGGATATGAGTATCTCTGAAGTTGTAGCTGATGTTCACTTGCATGCTCAATTTTATATCGCTTTCGTTAGAGAGTTAGAGCAAAACACCAAACTATTGGCAGCCTTTAAGGATATTAATGCCTATAAGGTCGATGTTGCGTACCCATTAATCCTTGAGCTTTACCATGATTATCATTTTCAAATCTTGTCTGCCGATGAGTTTGAACTTTGTATTCGTTTTATCGAAAGCTATGTTTTTCGACGTTATGTTTGTGACATTCCGACTAACTCGCTGAACAAAACTTTTGCAGGGTTTAGTAAAACTTTAAAGAAAGACAAGTATGTGGAGAGCTTTAAGGCAGAGCTGCTTAAGTTAACCAGTTACAGAAGATTTCCATCGAATGAAGAGTTTAAGCGTTATCTAAGTTCAAAAGATATGTATAACATTCGTAGTCGATCCTACTGGCTTCGTCGTCTAGAAAATTATGGTAGAAAAGAACGTGTGATTGTTGAAGATTATACCATTGAGCACGTTATGCCGCAGAATCAGAACTTGTCTAGCTTATGGCAAGAAGAGCTAGGTGAAGAGTGGCAAAGAGTCCATGAAACATACCTTCACACGATAGGAAACCTAACGCTAACGGGCTATAACTCAGAGTTGAGTGATAAGCCATTTATAGTAAAGCGCAATATGGAAGGTGGCTTTGCTCAAAGCCCGTTAAAGCTGAATAAAAGTCTGGCCTTGCTTGAAAATTGGAATGAAGAAAAGATTTTACATCGAACTGAAATTCTCAGTGAAAAAATGGCTGGGGTATGGATATACCCTGAGTTAGATAAAGACGCGCTAGCAAAGTATCAGGTTAAAGAACAGCAAAAATCCTCATACAGCTTAGAGGATCATCCTTATATTTCAATCGGTGCATCTAAAGAGCTTTATCAAAAATTTAGGGCCCAGGTTTTATCGTTAGATGAAAGTATTAAAGAGGAGTTTTTAAAGCTCTACGTAGCGTTTAAGCTTGATACTAATGTTGTTGATGTTGTGCCTCAAGCTTCTGGTTTGCGCCTGTCTTTAAACTGTAAGTATACAGAGATCCATGATCCAAAAGGATTGTGCAAAGACGTATCCAATATTGGTCGCTGGGGCAATGGCGATGTAGAGCTTAAAGTCACTCAGGTTGCAGATTTGCCTTATGCAATGACTCTTATCCAACAGGTTATCGATAAGCAGATTGAAGGTTAATTATCTGCTTCTCAAGGCTTAAGAGAGCTAAGTAGTTTATTTTTAGCTTCTTAAGCCATTATTTTATATTAAGATAAAAATTTCCAATATAAACATGATCAAGGACGATTTATGCCATTCAAAGACGATTTATCATCAATACACGACTCCTGTAAGCCATTTTTAGTTTAGAGCCTACCTATTTTCTGAACTGAAGCTGTACACATGATACGTAATACCGTATTCGCTACTAAAAGTTGATTCCAGTTAATAATCAACTACGTGGTATCTGATAGTTTTAAAATTAAGTTAATATCTCGATTAGGAGAACCCTTTGAAAATTAAGCTGTGGGACGGCGGGCTGCAAGCTCAAGAGATTAGAGCGATCGACAGAATCAAAGCTGCTTTTTGTAAGCCGAAGATGACAGGCAAAAAGCCTCAACGTGGCGGCTCGATGCAAGACCAGCTACGTAGTATTGGCGGCTCTACTATGTTCCCGTGGAAAGGGTATGCGGGGTTTAGATACGTTGATTGTAGCGGAAAAGAGGGCGAGTTTGATTTAGTTATAGTGACTCACTGCAATGTCCTTATCATTGAGCTAAAAGATTGGAATCATGGTGACATTAAGTCTTATGGTGATAAGTGGTTTAAAAATGATAAAGATATGGGGCGTTCGCCTGTTAGTGTCACACAAAATAAGGTCTATCTGCTAAAAAATAAGCTGGGTAAGATAAAGCATCGACTAACGAGCAAGAAACTACCTTGGATTGATTTTTTTGTTGTGATGTGTGGAAATTCTGACTTCAAAAATATTTCAGAAAAAGATAGAAAGCATACTATCACCTTACAGCAGCTTCTTGAGTTTGCAGATGAAGCTAAGTTTAATGAGCGATTCCGACCGTACGATAATATCAAAACTCTTAATCAAGACTTTGATGTTCTGGATAAGGTCTTTGGTGAAGAGTTTACAGCCCCTAAACAGATAAGCGTTAACGGCTATACAGAAGACACCCTCATATTTGATAAGCATCCAACTAAACTTTATAAAGAATATTTAGCTAAATCTGACTCTTCGCAGCAGGATGAAGCACTGTTACGCGTGTGGAACTTCAACAATTTTGAAGGTATCAAAGGTAGTACGCCTGAAGGGCGATACCATATTGTTTCACGTGAACGTGAGGTTCTTGGATACATCAAGCATCAAAACCATGATCTATATAAGCATTGTTTACGTTCATTAACAAATATACAAAAAGATGACGTAACGACAGAGTTCAATGAAGTTTTTGAACTTCCTCCGAGTCACAGTCGATTTAATGAGTTTATAGGTAAGTTTGGTAAAAATTTCTCTGATACCGATAGAAACAACCTAGTTAAGCTGCTGGTAGCTAAGTTTGCTGATCTTCATAAAATGAAAATTGCACATCGAGATCTTGCCGATCACAGCTTATGGATCTCACCAGGGAAAGAGATAGCACTTTCGAACTTCATTTCAGCTTATCATCAACCTGCTGGCACAGTTGGCGACTATCGCGAGCAGCTGTCAGTTACCGATGCTGATCTTGAGAGTGGTCTATCCCCCTTTCAAAATGATGTGAAAGCTCTAGGTATTATTTGCTGGCACGTACTAAATGATATGCGTGTGTCAAAAGTGAGCATTGCACAATTACATGACAAACTATCAAGATCAGAGGACTGGTACGGAAGCGTTTTGTCTGACGCTATTGAAGGTCAGTGCTTTTTAGATGCTGGTGAATTATTTGATGCGTTGAAACTTGCAGAACCAAGTAGTGAAAGTACTTTTGACTTTGATGATAGTGAATTAGAGCCTTTTAGGCGAAATATCAATCATTCTCGTCAGTTTAGAGAAGATGATGATTTTATTGTAGAGACTGATGAAAAAGAAGTTTATGTCTCGGATGGTTTGATGGTTAAAGCTTGGCTGAATGTTAATCCATCTGTTGATGAGCCATCATTGAGCTATAAGGTTCTGCACTTTCTTAAGCGTTTAGAGAAAATAGCCTCTGTAAACCCTCCCTATTTACCGTGTATTAGGGAATATGGCATAGCAACAAAATCCTCCAGTTTATTTTTAGTAACTGATAAAGCAGAAGGTAAGCATTGGGATGAGTTTTTTGTGGGTTCAAAAGAAAAACTCACAGTAATTGATAAATTAATTGAAGCCGTAGAGCATCTTCATGGTTTAGGTCTATATCATGGTGACTTGCAACCTAAAAACATCCTCCTATATCGAGGAATACAAGATATTCAACTTTCATTGATTGATATTCCTGATTTTTGCTTGGATGGCAAAGAGCCAAAAAGTCCCCGGTATAGTCCTGAGAATATTGACGCTTGCACAGGATTTGAAAGAGACAACTTTGCCGTTATGCGCTTAAGTTGTGAATTGCTTGGTATTGAGTGGGGAACATCATCGACAGAATTTGTGGCTCTTACTACTGCTATGATGGTTGAATTAGAGGATTTTAATGCGGGATTTCGAGATTTATTCCGTTTCAAGCAAGCATTAAATCCAGTGTCAGTAACAACGATAAAACCTATAGTCATTACTTGTAATGCAAAAAGTGCATTTGAGACGCTTACAATTTACCCCGATAATGGTGAACTGTACGTGCATGTTGAGAAGAGCAAGCAAAATGACACTGATGCGATAATTAATTTCTATGGTCTGGGCGGACGAGCTGGTGTGGTTTATACCACTATTGAACAAGCCTTTATTGTTGGTTTTCCGCCAGCACAGAGAGATAGTCATCGAAAATCTGATATTGAGAAATGTCAGTTAATCTTAGACTTCCCTATTCAAATCATCTCTGGCTCTTCAATGGAACTGTCGCAGTTAACTAAACAAGTTGCAGGGAATGAAGCTTTTAATAGAACCATTGAAACAGTTCTTCGACCAGAAGAAGAGCTAAAGGTTGATGGACTAACGGCCCAACTAAAGTCGGCTTTTGAAGCTATTGAATGTGATGAGAGTCCTGAAAAATTAATAATTTCGACAGAAAAATTGTGGAAGGCCGTTTTAGATACAGAAACTGAGGCTTATCCATATATTGAAATTATTGGTGGTACTTCACCAGTCAAGGATACTGATGATGAGTTGATTCTGCCTTATTCTTCAGATGTTGATGTTCTAGGCAGCTTTACGAAAACAGATATCGTTGAGGCCTTACAAGTGAAAGGTGATGAAGAGTTTCGTTTAGGTGAAGTTCGAATTAAACAAAGTGCTTTGAACGAAATAAGGTTACATAAATTTGGGTTCAAGGCCAAATATTTAGAAGATGGTGATCAAGTATTTTTTAGGACTCGGGCTGATAAAGCTTCATATGTTAAACGTAAAGCTGCACTTGAGAGAATATTGGATCATGAAAGTGTAGTTAGTAATTTAGCGCAATACTTCGACCCTGATTGTGATACCGGCGCAACTCAGTATGACATAGAAGTATCTGAAGAAGACTTTGCTCGCTACGATCGGAAAGATGAACACGGTAATCAAATTAGTCTTAATGGCCAGCAACGCAGTGCTTTTTCAAAATTAGTTAACAACGGCCCTTTGTCTTTACTTCAAGGACCACCAGGTACAGGTAAAACAGAGTTTATTGCTGCTTTTGTTCACTATTTGGTTGAAAAGCAGAATGTTAAAAATATCTTATTGGTTAGTCAATCACATGAGGCTGTAAATACTGCCGCTGAAAGAATTCGTAAGCATTGTGTGAGACTTAATACACCCTTAGATGTAGTTCGCTTTAGTAACCGTGAAAGAGCTGTTTCAACAGGTCTTAAAGACGTCTATTCCAATGCGATTATTGCAGAAAAAAGGGAATTGTTCAGAGCTGAATCCAAATACCGTGTCGAGGCATTGGCACAAGCTCTGGGACTTCAGGAGGAATTTATCTCTTCGGTTGTAGAAGCTGAACTAACTCTGTTTAAGCAGATTGAAACGTTAAGTAAATCTCTTGAGGCTATTCAAAAGCAGAAGCTAGAGAAGGATGAACAACATGCACTTAAAAAGAATGTAGTTTCTCTTGATGCTGCAATTCGCGAATCATTGTTAAACATATATAGCCTCAATTATTCGGCAGAAAAGGACGTACGAGATGCGAAACAAGATGTGATTGCTCATTTGTGTGATCAATTTTCAGTTCGCCCAGATGAGGCTAAACGAGCAGTAGCTTTAGCTGCCGTGTCGCGAGATATGCTAGATGTACTTGAAACTGAGCGAGTTAACTACGAAGAGTTTTTTGCTCGCTCACGACAATTAGTTACTGGGACTTGTGTTGGTATAGGGCAAAGGCATTTAGGTATTGCTGATAATCAGTATGACTGGGTAATTATTGATGAAGCCGCTAGATCGATAGCGAGTGAATTAGCGATAGCGATGCAGTCAGGAAAGAGGGTTCTTTTAGTTGGTGATCACAAGCAATTACCACCATTATATTCTGATGCACATAAAAGAGCACTTGCATTAAAACTAGGTTTAGCAGACAAAGAGATAGATATAGATTCGGTATTACAAAGCGATTTTGCCAGAGCGTTTGAGTCTTCTTATGGTCATCAGTCAGGAGCATCCTTGCTAACTCAATATCGCATGGCTCCACCAATAGGAAGCATAGTATCTTCTACTTTTTATAAAGGTGAATTGGAAAATGGAGAACGCCAAATACCAGATATTTATGGCGGTGCTCCAGATGCCTTGCAAAGCGTAGTTACTTGGTTAGATACATCTAAGCTCGAGCATAAGAGTTACCATAGTGATGACCGAGGCATGAGTATTTATAACCGTGCTGAAGCAGATATTATTATCAACCTTCTTAAAAAGGTAGCCTGTCAGCCAGACTTTGTTGAATCACTTAAAAACGTTGTAAAAAAAGGTGAAGCAGCAATTGGTGTTATTTGTATGTATGCAGAGCAAAAACGGATTATTAGGCAGAAATTTAAAGAGATTGATTGGCATGATGATTTTAAGGAGCTAGTTAAAATCGATACTGTTGATAGTTATCAAGGTAAAGAGAACCGAATTATAATTTTATCCATAACTCGTTCCAGTAAAGATAAAAAACCTAAGTTTTTAAAAGCGCCAAATCGAATCAATGTTGCAATATCTAGGGCTATGGATCGATTGTTGATAGTGGGCTCTACTCATATGTGGACAGGGCATAACAAGCCCTTGCCTCTTGGTCAGGTTCTTGATTTTATTGCAAGCAATTCATCTTGTGAGAAGGTGGGCTTAAATACAGAACCTTTAAACTATCAAGTTTTGAATATTGATAAAAACCTTGAAGAGGTGACAAAATGACCGAGAACTTGAAGCTTAATTATCACGAAGTTGATTTCATTGTTCCTGTACATCGATTTAACTTTCGCTTTTCTTATGTGACAAAGCAAGGTTTGTCTTTTATTCGAGAGTTTGTTTTACGTTTAGTGCAACTTGCTCCTATGAAGCCATCTCAAGTGGCAATCTATATAGGTTTGAATAAAGCAGAAGTAAGTGAGGCTATTTCAGATCTTATGGACAAAGGAGATTTACGATTCAATGAACTTGGCCAAGTAGAGTTGACTCCTCAATCTGAAAGTTACTTTGATGGACTAGGTAAACCTCCCAGAACTGCATCGATTCAGGAGACAGGAACGGCTTTATCGTATGAGCTATGTGGTTTTAATTGCATAGGAAACAAGCGAAGTTCAGGTGGCTGGAAAAGAGGAATAGAGCTAAAGGTTGATAATAAAAAACTGTCTCAAACTGAAGAGTTAGCTAAATCAATTTTCCAAAAGGAGTTTTATCATTATTTAGATAAAGATTTTCTAAAAGGAGTTAAAAGTGAGGATAGTGTTAGGCCTAGTATTTACACAATGGATTCGGTTAATAAATTAACTAAAGATGCTTTAAGGCTTCCATGTGAATTCTATATTGATCCTGACGGCAGAGCCATTGAAAGGGAAGACTTTGAGACGTTAGATGATTCTACCGAAGTACATGAGTTAATCACTAGAACTTTAGGTCAGAATCGAAAGTCCTCAAACATCACAGAGATTGCTCATGCGATGAACGACATCGGGGATCACTGGACAAAAGAAGTATTTAATAATATTTCTGTCGACTTAGTTTCTTTTGCTCATCGTGCAGCAGAGTCTCTGTCCGATGACAAGAAACCAAATATTTTTGTTGGACCTATATACGCGAAACAGAATTGGGAACACATTTCTAACTTAATGGAAAGTGCGCTTAAGAAGTATAGTGATTCGAAAGACAAATCGGTCAGAACTCTAAAATGGATTGCTCCATCAGATAGTTACTGGGGGAAATCATCGAGTATTGTATCGAGTTTTAGTGAAATAGAGGAACTTCAATTAACTAAAGGGAAAAATCCTCAAAGGGTATTTCAACCATCAATATATTTACCATTATTTGATGCCTCTGACCGAAAAGGTTCATGGTATTGGAAGAATCATTTGGGTGACTCTTCATTGAATATTTTTGGTCTTATTGAAGGGTTTATGGGAGGGAGTATCGAGGTTCTCTATCTTGAAAACGAATTTGTTGTTGTTTGTTACCATATAAGCCGCCCTGACTCGTTGCCAGTTACTATGCCTGTTGGCTTCATATCCACAGATGTTCGAATTATCAGACAAGTGTCAGAAATGGCTAACGATTATATTGGTAATACTACATCATATAATAAACCTAATGATCTAGGGCTAATGAAAAATCTATGACATACACAGAAGACGGCTTAGTTGAACAACCTACCATTGCACTGTTTGGTGATCTTGGTTGGGACACTGTTACATGTTGGGATGAGCTATTTGGTGGAGAGACTAAAGGAGATTTAGCCTTTGGCCGTGAGACTCGAAACGATGTGGTGCTCACTAACCGTCTTTTGGCAGCGCTAACATCACTTAATGATGGTATTCCTGCACTTGTTATTCAGGAAGCTGTTGATGAGATTTGTCGTGACCGAACTGCAATGAGCGATATAGCAGCTAATGAAGCTATTTATGATCTGCTTAAAGATGGTTACACCTACGTAGACTCTAGTTTAGGAGCAGGTGGGGCCGAGGACGGTGAAGATTATGTCGTTAGGTACATTGATTGGCAATGTGCCGAAAATAATGACTTCTTGCTCTGTAGCCAAATGAGTATTTCTGGCGAGATTGAAACTCGTCGACCTGACTTGTTAGGTTTTGTGAATGGATTACCGCTAGTCTTTATTGAGTTGAAAGCGAGCCATAAAAACCTGTTTAATGCTTATAAAGATAATCTACGTGATTATCGCAACACCATCCCTCAGCTATTTCACTTTAACCAAGTCATTATTCTCTCTAATGGTGTGCAATCTCGTGTTGGTACTATCTCTAGCCAGTGGGAGCATTTTGCTGAGTGGAAGAAGATTGAGAGTGAGCAAGAAGCGCGTAGAGTAAGCCTTGAAGTTGTGATTCGTGGTGTCTGTGAGCGAGAACGCTTACTCGATATTATCGAAAACTACATGTTATTTGTTAAACAAAAAAGCACTATTAAAATTGTGGCCAAATATCATCAATATCTAGGTGTTAATCAGGCGTTATGTGGGTTAGCTAACATCAAAGAGAACGCTGGCCAGCTAGGTGTTTTCTGGCATACACAGGGTAGTGGTAAGAGCTTCTCTATGGTGTTTTTCTGTAAAAAAGCATTTCGTAAATATACCGGTAATTGGACCTTTGTCTTGATTACTGATCGAACAGATCTTGATGACCAAATCTATAAGACATTCCATTCTACGGGAATATTAACTGAAAATTGCCAGGCTGAGTCTGGCAGTGAATTAAAGCTGTTATTAGCAGAAGATCACCGCTTTGTATTTACTCTTATTCAAAAATTTAAAGGTGATGAAAAGGGGAATTATCCTCTACTGTCTGAACGTGATGATATTATTGTGATTACTGATGAAGCGCACCGTAGCCAATATGATTCTTTAGCGATGAACATGCGACGCTCGATGCCTAATGCATCATTTATGGCCTTTACCGGTACACCCCTGTTATCTGAAACAGTAAAAAACTCTGACAGTAGCGATAGCGGTAAAACACGTGAGATCTTTGGTGATTATGTCAGTGTATATAACTTTGCTGATGCGGTAGATGATGGTGCTACATTACCGCTTTACTATGAAAACCGCGTGCCTGAAGTCAGTTTGTCTAGTGATGATGTGGGTAAAGAGATTGCTGATATTATTGAAGAGTCAGACTTAACTGATGAGCAAGAGCATCGATTAGAGCAAGAGTTTGCAAAAGCCTATCACATCATTACTCGTGATGACCGTTTAGAAACGATAGCTACCGACTTAGTTGAACACTATATCAATCGCGCACCATTCAATGATGCAAAGCTAGGCAAAGCGATGGTGATATCTATCGATAAAGCGACTGCCATTAAGATGTATGACAAGGTGAGTGATGCTTGGAAACTGAAGCTTAAAAGCCTTAAGTCGAAAGTGAATTTTGCTAAGGGAAGTCGTTTAGCAAAATTACAATTTCAAATTGAGAATATGGAATCTACCGATATGGCGGTAGTTGTATCAGGTGGTCAAAATGATGAAGAGCGTTTAGCGAAGAAAGGCTTAGATTATAAAAAGCACCGAACACGTTTTGTTAAAGAAGATATTGATGAGAAGTTTAAAGATCCCGATGATAATCTTCGCATCGTATTTGTTTGTGCAATGTGGTTAACGGGGTTTGATGCACCTGCCGTTTCAACATTATATTTAGATAAGCCGTTAAAAAACCACACATTAATGCAAACTATTGCTAGAGCTAACCGTGTTTACCCTGGTAAAAGTGCGGGTCAGGTTGTCGACTATATCAATATATTCAGCGCCTTACAGCAAGCGTTAGGCTTGTATGGTGGAGGTCAGGTTGAAGAGCCTGGTGCTGGCTACGGTGTTGATAGCCCTGCACGAGATAAGCGAGAGCTGATTTCAGCTTTAGCAACAGCTATTGTTGAACTCAACGAATTTTTAAAGAAGCAAAGCATAGATTTAGAGGCGATTATTTCTGCCCCAGCTGAAGGCTTTACTAAGTTGCAGATGCTAGATGATGCTAGTGAAATATTGCTATCTCCTGATTTAAAAGGCGAGTTCACTGCGTTTGTTCGTCAAATTAATCGTATATTCAAAGCGGTTTTACCCGATGATGATGCTAATGGTTATGTACCACACCGTATTGCCATTAATGTAATTTACGCACAGATGCGCCAGAAGTCAGGTGTTTCAATTGATGATGAAGATGTGCTTGATGTTGTAAGGCATCAAGTAAATGAGTTACTTGATGAATCAATCACGACCATTGAAATCAAGAGTAATTTACCTGAGCCCATCAATATTGCAGGTATTGATTTTGATGCGTTAGCTGAAATGGTGTCTAAGGTAGACAAACCAAAAACTTCGGATGCTGAACGTTTAAAAAATATTATTGAGCGTAAGCTCAAACCAATGCTGCTGAAAAACAAAGCACGACAGGATCTACAGGATAAGTTTGAAGAACTCATTGAGCAGTACAACCTTGGTGCGTATACCGCTGAAGAGTTCTTTAATCAGCTTAAAGACTACATTCAAGATCTTAAGCATGAAGAAAAAAGAACAGTTCGTGAGGGGCTTAGCGAAGAGGAGTTAGCTGTATTTGACTTGATGACTAAGGTGGTCCCTCTCAATGAGAAAGAGAGGAACAACATAAAACGCATTGCTAAAGACCTTGTCGATAACATGAAAGAGATTTTAGTTATTGATTGGCGTAAAAAGCAACGTACGAAAGCCAGAGTTCGTAATTTTATCGAGGAGAAGCTTGATGAGTTACCAGACTGTTTTGATGATGAACTTTGGCCTAAGGCTTGTTCAGATATTTATATGCATATCTATGAGAAGTACCCGGGTCAAGGGAAGAGTGTTTATTAGTAGGTGGTAAGCCAAATTGGAGCTGATAGTTTTTGAAGGTGAGTCCATGCATAGTTACTTCATTCGTGTATTACTATGTAAAGGGTCTATAAATAACCTTGGGGCATTGAATGGCCTAGTAAGTCCTTCTGGAGCTGTAGGGATATTACCTAAGCTTGATAAAAAAGTTAGCAGCAGTTTTGATTATATTAGTGATCATCTGTTTAAGACCCTGCTTCTAGAGCATACAGCATTTAATGAACTTGGTTACTTTGATCTAGAAGAAATGAAAAATTACGTGCTTTTGGGAGGGAGCCCTGCTGACTATGGTGATGGTCTACACAAGATATATGGTGGAAAAACTCAACTTAGATATTGTCCAGAGTGTTTCAAAGTGCAGATAAAAGAATATGGGGTTTGTTGGTTTAGGCTAGATTGGCTATGTTCCTTGAGGTGTAAACTCCATAACTCGCCTCTATATCATGTGCGTAGTCGGCGGCTTGATTGCTGTGAAAAGCCGTCAAATATAAATCGAAATTTGCAGGCCGCTATGACAGGAAAGTGTACTTTTTGTGGTAAGTGCACTTGGAGTAATCCTAATGAAATTTATATTGGTGACCACAACCGTCACCAATATATTCTTTTTAATAAAAAGGAGCTTCATGATCGTGTATGGTTGTAGTGGTACGGTGAATTTGGCCACCTAGTTAGAGATGATAGATATAGGAGCGAGTATGAGCCAAGATATTATTGGATTTTGTGAATATTTTGCTACAGGTGAAGGTTTAACGCATATCTTGGTTTCTGGAACAGAAGAGCAAATCAAAGAGTTTTCGGGTCCTTACCTTTCATTAGGGATTGAGTTTTTCTCATTTGATGAGATGAAAAAAAATTTGCTCCGTTGTGAAAAAAGAGATACTGAAAATAGTACTGATGATGTGGTAAGGGCTGCTTGCATTTTGCATGAGCATTTACCTCATGTAGCAACACTGATAAAAAAGTATGGATATTGCTCTTTTTCATATAAGTCATACTTCAACTTAGGTTAAAACATATTCATAGCGTTCTGAGTTACTCTTTAAAACTGAGTATAATGAGACTAGTGTATTTTTAAAGTTGGTACTTCCTAATGAATAAAAAACCATCGCTAAAAGCAGAGGTTGAAAATGAAAAAACTGCAGAATCAATGGTTAATAGGTCATTATCTCAAAAGGATGAATCTATCAATTACGATAATATCTTTGACGCTGTAGATGAGGAAAAAGCTACTTTCCTCAAAGAAGACTCTGATCTGTTAATCGCTATTAGAGATATTTTGGCGGAATGTAAAATATCTAACTCAGCCGAACATCAGTTTGCTCTTAAGCGGATAGAGCAATTGTGGGGGGCGAAGCCTGATACTGCTTTGGGAAAAGAACTAAACAAGCTTGCTGATATCGTTTGCAATTATGAAGAGCAATTTTTGAGTTAGTGCATTTAAAATGTTTCAAGCAAAGGTGATGAAAGTGGCTCGTTACGGGCAAACTTTATTGTCTCATTCCCCCCTTACGGGCAAACTCTATTGTCGCTTCACAAGTATTGTGCAGAGGCAATAAAGTTGGCCCATAAGCAATAAAGTTGGCCCGTAACGGCGTTTTCAGACAATAAAGTTTGCCCATAGTGATGTTTGCTACTATGCTTTTTCTAGATAAATACATCGGAATAAGTTATGTCGCGCGGACGAAAACTTGAGTCTTTACAAGACTATCAGCGAGCCTTAAAAAATAAATATGGAATAGGTGAAGGCTCTGATTATAAGCCGTGGCTTAGAATTCAAGACGTAAAATCTCACGGAACTAGATCGTTAATTTTTGGGAGAAAGTCTCAGCGAGAACATCATATGATGTCTTCAATAGAGAGCGAGTTATTTTATTTAGCTGAGTTCTCTAACAGTGTTATCGATATAAGAGAGCAGTTTCCTATCTTGCCGCTTAACTATACGCAAAAAGTGGCAAGCATATTGGGAGTGAAACATCCAATACATCCCAAAACAAAAGAACCTATCATAATGACAACCGATCAGTTGCTTACAACTGACTCTCCCCAAGGTACGTCATATCACGCAATTTCAGTTAAGCCTGAAAGCGAATCAGATAATCAGCGTGTACTCGAAAAAATTGATATTGAAAGAGTTTGTTGGCAACTGTTGGGGGTTAAGTTTAGCTATTTTACAGGTAATGAGCTGACTAAAATCCAGAGTAGTAATCTTAGCTGGGCAACAAGCCCTTTCCGTGAAAATCCCGTCCTTTTTGCTGATGAACAGGTTGATAGTGCGCTAGCTGTAATTGAGGTTGGTCAATTCTTCCTTGAAGACCTGTGTAATCAATTCATATCAATGAATATCGCCTCACATGACGATGCTCTATTGCTTATTCGTTATCTAATAGCGGACAAGTTTATTGATGTGGATTTGTCATCAAAGATTACAGAAGTGGGAATATTAGATATCACATCTATAGCTATGACTGCGAGAGGTGTTATGAATGGAGCTTCCTAGAAACAGTGTTTGGGAGTTACACGACTCCGATTTAGCCGAAGATGGTTTATATCGAATTTTGGAGCTAATGCACGATGTTGAGTCGGTAGTTCTTTTCCCTTTAAATCAGACATCAAGAAGTGTTCGTCCTCTTGCTTTATCGATAGAAGCATTTACAGAGCATGTAAAAAGCCAGAAAGCCAAGAAGTCCGAGTTTAACCTACCTAGTTTTCTTTTGGTCGCAGAGGAAAATATCCCAGAAGAACATATTGCTCGAAGAGATAAAAACTATGCGTTAATTGAAGGTATTGTTTTTGATAGAGCTTTTGTTTTTGATTATGCAACGAAAAAACGTGTACCACATCTTGCTGAGTATGCGAGAACGATGGAAATCGACCGAAAAGTCTTGGCTAGATTACTCACTCAATATTGGCGTTATGGGCAGGATAAAAGCGCGCTTCTTCCTGCATTTTCCCTAAGTGGTGGCTTGGGAAAGGAGAGGAGAACGACAGGCAATCCATTAGGCTCTCCTAAGCAACCAAGAACGGTAGCGGTAGAAAGGGCTGCAAAATACGTTATTTCAGATATAGATAAAAGTAAGTTTAAGAAAGCACTGAAAAAGTATTATTTAAAAAAGACCTGCCTGACGTTATCAAAAACGTACAAAAATATGCTCGTTGATAGCTATGCAGATGAGGTTCGCATTGCTCATTCCTGTGGAAGACCTCCTTTAGTCCCAACACTTAAGCAATTTAGCTATTGGGCAAAAAAGCTATTTAATAAAGAAGAGATGGTTAAGGGGAGAACGACCGAAAATGATCATCTCAGGAATAAAAGAGGTTTATTAGGAAGTGTTATTCAAGATAGTTACTTGCCCGGAACTCACTTTGAGATAGATGCAACGGTAGCCGATGTTCACATCGTTTCTGAGCTAGGTTCTCAGCACTTATTAGGTAGGCCAACGATTTACATTGTGATCGATAGAGCGAGCCGGATGATTGTTGGCATGCACGTCTCTCTTTATCATGCATCATGGCGCGCCGCGAGACAGGCACTAGCAAATAGCTTTTTACCTAAGGCTGATTATTGTAAGGAATTCGGTGTGGATATTCACGATTCTGAGTGGCCTTGTTCGCATATTCCAAAGGAGTTGGTTTGTGATAATGGCGAGATGATTGGCTTAAAGGCACAGAAAGCCCTTACTCCAATGACGAGACTATCTTTTACTCCTCCTTACAGACCTGATTGTAAAGGGGTCGTTGAAAAGCGGTTCGATATTTTGAATAAAGAGCTGATTCATGATTTTTTGGGGACAACTAGAGGGGGGAATAATGTTGTTAGAGGTACTCGAGACCCAAGAAAAGATGCTATCTACACTTTAAGGGAAGTGACTACTGAAATCATAAAAGCTATTCTTGAACATAATAGATCTATTTATGACGACTTGGCTTTCTCAAGTCCACTTTTAATCGAGAATGACTTACCGCCAACACCGATCAACTACTGGAAAGTTCATCTTGCTAAACATAAACACGATCTTCAAGCAGCACTTCCTGATGAAGTTATAGCTCGCTTACTTCCCCCCGCAAAAGTAAGTATGACACGCAGTGGAGTACATTTTAACGGGCTATATTACTCTTGCAGGGAAATTGAAGACCGGAATTTGGCATCGGTAGCAAGAACATCAGGTCAATGGCGCTTAGAAGCTCGGATTGATGAAAATACGACAAATCATATCTATGTGCGGTTAGATAAAAATTATGGATTCACGCTTTGTCATCTTCTACCTCGTAGCCGTATGTTTGGTGGTAAATCAATGTACGAATCTGATTTCATGCAAGATTGGCTCGACTCAAAAAAAGAGCAAGCTCCTATAAGTGTCACTTCAATAGATGATCATAAGTATCGCCAAAAGATGGCGTTAGATGCAAAAAAACGCAATAAGAACGCTACTAGCATTAGCTTCAATCAAAAAATAAAAAACACCCGTCAGCATCGCACCGATGAGCTAAGAGCAACAACGAATATGCTTGAAGACAGTAAAGGGAATGTAGAAGTCATTGCAACTCCTGAATCAAAAGCAGTGGTAAGCAAAGTTGTATCTCTCCCTGTTGGTAGAAAACGAAGAACAAAAGGAGAAACGTCATGAGTGGAGTCAAGGCTATCTATCATGATGCTATCCTGTCGGAGCACCAAGGAAATCCATTAATTGAAGCCTTACCTCCTAAGCGTTCTTGGGAAGAGGTAATGGCAGTATTTAGTAATTATCCGGATTATGCTGAAGACATTGCAGATCATCCTAGCCCTTTAGTTCGTGATGAGTACTTGAATCGAATCGAGGAGTTAAGGCAGCCATTGACGGACTATGAAGCATGTTTTAGAGCGATAGAAAGAGCCATTAAAAAAGGTTACTCAGCAAAAAATCCATTAAGCCCAACAACCGCACAGTACTTGCATTATTTAGTGGATGAAAGGCCTGATGTCGCGCCTAGAACGGGCTTTTTCCAACCTAAAGGTGATGGTTTAACATTGATTGGAGAAAGCGGGGTAGGAAAAACATCTATGCTTGAACAGGTGCTTGGTTACTTTCCAAGCATCATTGAGCATGAGTCATATAAAGGCCAACCATTAGCTCTAAGAAAGCAAGTAGTTTGGATTAAAGTTGACTGCCCAAGTAATTCTAGCGTTAGAGATCTGTGTGAAGAGATTCTAGCTTCGTTAGACTTGGCATTAGACAGAGAAAAGACGAAACCTGCTGGAACGATAGGGGCGTTAGTTCGTCAACTGGAGCAGTGCATTAAATCTAGCTTTCTTGGGATGTTGGTTATTGATGAAATGCAAAACCTTCAGTTTAAACGAACTGGCGGCGAGAATAACTTATTAAAGTTTTTACATAGATTGGTAAATAAACTTGGAGTGCCTCTTTTCTTTGTGGCTAACCCACCTTTTGATCTGACCTTAATTAAAGAGTTAAAAGCCGCTAGACGAGCAGAAAGTGGTTATCACCATACTATGTCTGTTCTTGGTAAGGAAAGTGCTTCGTGGAATGCATTCATCGACCAGCTTTGGAATTATCAGTGGACTAATGTGTACACAGAACTCACACAAGATTTAAATGAAGCTCTTCATAGGCTGTCTGTTGGCAATATCGATATGGCAAGCCGTACCTATAGAGAAGCGCAACGTTTAGTGATTGGCTGTGCAGATGAAAGGATCACCGTATCGACTCTTGAAGCTGGTAATGCTGTGGCATGTGGTTTATCAAGGCAAACTAATGAGGTTAATGAGTTAAAAACAGTGGTTGCATTACCGAGTGGGAAACAACGACGTATTAAGAAAGTCGATACCCCATCACAGGTGTTTGCTGTAGATAAAACTGGAGATATTACTAAACCACAACACCCAGAGTTTACCTCTCGGTTAATTGAATTGCTTGGTGCAGTTGATATAGGTGATAGGATAAAAGATCCTGATGTATTTCAACAGGCTGGGGAGTCAAAAGATCCCATTCGTTTTTTAAGACAGCAAAAGTTGATGCTTGATGACCCGTTAACAGAGTTGCTTTAGTGATGCGGAGTATAGAGCTATTAACCCTGTTAATTCTACAACTCGTATAATCTAGTCTAAAATTTAGCCATTGTGTAACTAGATTTGCTATGGGGGGATGATGCAGATTCCCCCTGCTTTTCCTGATGAAATCTTTTTTAGCCGTATTATTCGTCACTTTACTTTAAGTGGCATGACTACTGCGGACTATCTTTTTACTACACTGAGTAATCATAAAGTAAGTATCCACCCCTATTTAACTGCAGGACTAGATAAGTTTAGTAAACTAAGTCTGGAGACTCCTGCTGAACTGCTAAACGAACAGACGCTGGCCCCGTTGTTTATTCATTTTTTGCCATCTTATGCATCGACTATTTCATTAGGCTTAATATCCACTAATGCCACAGATGCTATAAGGGCTTGTCAATTAGTCTGTGTGCGTGAAAAAGAGCCTCTCTCGATCAAGTATTGCCCTGCGTGCGCAAAAGCAGATGCTGAAAATTTTGGGGTGTCCTATTGGCATCGGAGTCATCAAATTCCTGGCATAGAGTCATGCTCAAGTCATCAAGTAAAGTTGGTTCACTTTCCATTAAAAGGACGCTCTAGGTTAAACCTTAGCTTGCTTCCACCTTCGGGGGAAAAACCTATCCGAAGCAGTGTTCTTAGTCGCGATTTTGCTCGGTATTCATATGAGCTATTGCAACGGGTAAGTCAGGTTAATAAACCGTTTAAATTAAATGATGCTAAAGAGCTCCTTTACAAACTTGGCTATGTTTCTGACAAGGGGCACTACCGAAGAAAACTTATACTTAGCGACCTGTACCAATTTACCCAAGAGTTCGGTTATGACTCACAGGATTGGTTGCCTGATTCTGATACAGATTATCGCTACATATCCTACCTCCGATCTGAAAAGGTTGCTCAGCAGCCATTAAAGTACCTTGTGTTAGGTTTTTGGTTGTCAAAGCTGACGGGACCTACTAAGCGAAGAGAGTCAATTTCAAAAGATGAAGACCTTAAACATCAACTAGAAAAAAAGTGTATTGAATTACTGCATCAAGGTGAGTCAATGGCTAGTGTTAGTCGACTTACAGGGAAAAGTCGATGTTTCATAAAGGCCCTTGCATTAAGGCTTGGTATCCCCGTTAACCTTAAACCTAAACAGATAACACAGAGCATGAAGGCGAAGATTATGTTTCTTGCCAAAAAAGGCTTTCATCGCAAAATTATTGCTGCCCGAGTTGGTGTATCGATTGGAAGTGTGGAGCAACAGATTTCTATTTCACCAGAGCTGGTTCAATGGCGTAAGCAATGCAGGCATGAATCTAAAAGGAGAAAATATAAGCTGCAAATAACCCGATTTATCCAGCGAAAACCAAACGCTATTCGGAAGCAAATAAAGTCTTCATGCAATGCTGCATTTTTCTGGTTGTATGCGTATGAAAAGCAATGGCTAGAGGCAAATCTGCCAGCAGCTAAAAAGCCTGTAATTAAGCCTAAAGTGGATTGGCACCAGAGAGACTTACTATTAGTACCTAAAGTCTGTTCTCTTATGAGAAAGCACCACAATCGGCTATCACGAACACAGCTTGATCTACTGCTAGGTGGGCATGGTTGGTTTACTAAAAAAAAGCATAAGCTTCCAAATTCATTGATGAAGTACCGGAGCTTATACGAAGGTAAATAATGTGAAATGCCGCTACTCTCCGCCTTTACTCGTGTGATATGTTATTTGGTATGAGGTTAATAACTAGTTGACTATATGAGCTTTAATGAATTTGTTGGGACTGCAGAAATAACGGATTTGGGGATAAGGAAACACTTTACTAAGTGGAAGAAAACTCCTCTACAGGCAATTATTGAACTTGTAGCAAACGGTTTTGACGCTAATGCATTGAATGTATATGTAGATATCAAGTTTAACGAAATAGATGGATTGGAGTCTGTGTTTGTCTTAGATGATGGTTCGGGTATTGACATTGGACTTTGTTCTGAGCATTTTTCCAGGTTTTTTGAATCATCTAAAAGAGATAATGACGATTTACAAGGAGCTCATGGAAGAGGAAGATTAGCTTTTCATCTTCTCTGTAATTCAGCTACTTGGTATACAAAAACAAACGCTATAAAAAATGCAAAAATTTCAATTCAAAATGGGACTTTGAGAGAGTTTAGAGCTGCGGAGTTATCTGAACATGAACAAATATCACTATTAAATCAGTATAGTCACGGAACTTGCGTAGAGCTTACTAATTTTTCAACTAATTTGCCTGCAATAAGTGCTATTACATCTAAGCTTCAAAGTGAGTTTGGTTGGCGATTAGCGCTTAATACCAATAGAAAGTTATTCTTAAATGGCATTGAAGTCGAAGTACCTGAAAATCAATTGATTAATAAACAATTTTCAATTGAGGATGAGATTTTCGATGTGTCATTTGTGAGGTGGTTTGATAAGCCTGGACTGGAGAAGTCTTATAACTATTTGGTGAATTCTGAAGGACGTGTTGTCTATCGAGATCTAAGTAGTTTTAATAATAAAACAGATTTTTATTTGAGTACATACACAGCATCTGGTTGGGTAGAAAACTTTGATAAATATAGCAGTGAACTTAATTTTACTAATAGACCTTTAGCCAATCCAAACAGTCCAGTTTTTAAAGAGTTGATGAAAAAAATTCACCAAGTCAGCTCTGATATTTATGAACAATTTCAAATCGAGCAAGTAGAAATACAGATAGCATTGTACGAGACTAAAGGGTACTTTCCTGAGAATCTTAAACTACCAGAAAGCGAGAGGAATTGGCGCCGTAAGAATATAAAAAGTGTAGTTAGAGAGATTTATGTTGTAGATCCAACTCTCTTTAGAAATTTAAAACCAAAACAGACCAAAATACTTATTGCCTTGCTAGATAAGTTATTAGTTTCGAATGAAAATGATGAGTTGCTGGATGTTCTAGAGTGCGTTTTGGGACTAGAAGAGGAAAAGCTCACTACCTTGTCTAATCAACTTTCAAAGACATCATTAGAAAATGTCATTGCTACAATAGAGGTTCTTCAGAAGCGTGACTTGGCAGTACATAAGTTACGGGAACTAATGGTTAAGCATTATAAAGATATCTTAGAAACTCCAGACCTACAGCAAATAATTGAAAAGAACACATGGCTCTTTGGAAGCCAATACACATTAATTGGAGCCGAAGAAGTTGATTTTCAAAAAAACGCGGAACATTTGAGAAGTCATGTTCGTGGAATTAACACTCTTGACGAAGAGGATTTCGATCAAAAAGATTTAGATGAAGGCCTAAGTATTGAGGGAGTAAGGAGGCAAGTAGATTTGTTTCTTGCTCGCAAAACGATGGCTTTTGACTCTTCGAATAAGCCTTACTTTAAGTGCACTATCATTGAAATCAAGAAGCCAAGTATAGCTCTAAATCGTAAACACCTTAATCAGATCAAAGATTATGCGAGGATTATAGGTCAACACGTAGGTTTTTCTGATCAAAAAATGAAGTTTGAACTAATTCTTGTTGGTAGGAAAGTTTCCGATTGTGATTTTGAAATCCCTTCAGCACTTGAAACTGCAGAAGAGAAGAATGAACCTGGTCTAGTTTTCAGCCATGATAAAGGTCGCATTAAAGGGTTTGTGAAGACATGGGCAACTATTTTTGATGAGTTTGAATTAGCTAATCATTACTTACTCGAAAAGTTAAAACTCAAGAGAGAGTCACTAGAGCATGAAACGCCTAATTCTTTAGTATCGGGCCTTCAAATAGAGTATTAATCAGGGAGCAGGTATTTAGATGATTAAAGAATTTGAACAAAAGGATGGAAAAAAGCTTCAGTTAACCGAAAGTACTATTGAGCATATAATTAAAGGCAACTTTGTCGTTAGGCCCATGCAAAGTAAAGAGCATATGACAGTCTTAAGCGGGGGACTACATACGTATGATGCTTGGGTTGAGTTTAAGAAAGGTTATGAGGACGAACTAGAGCACCTCCATTTTTTTAATAGTGCACAACATACATTTTGGTACTATGCGAGAGAGCTTGGGAATGGTGTTATTACTTTAAGGTTGCCTAAAGAACTATTCTCAGGCAAGGCGGCTAAAATAACAATGTACCCTGACGAGTATTATAAGTCAGGGTATCTTTGGAAGACTTTGTTTCCAAAAGGTTATGGTCGAGAGAAAATAATCAGTTTAGTTGGTGAGGCATTAGAAAATGAGGATGTTGGTCAAAGAAAAAAAGGTCAAATTGTTGGCTATATAAACAATTATGATCCCTTATTGAAGATGAAGGTAGTTATTCTGCATCGAGGTAAGGAAATCAAATCAGTATATCCTGCATGGACACAACCTAACTCTGGGAATAATGGTAAGCCATACAGTCACTATGAAAATATAGGTTTCGTAATAGCACAATCAACAGAGTACTTTAATGATCGTGATAAAATTAAATCTCCAATAATATTTAATTTTGCCGGGCGAGCTATAGAACCTGAAGAACTCCATTTATATACTCCAGATATCTTTACCCAACGAGTAAACCCGAAGCCTAAAGATTCTTTATCAGAATGGAAATTAGCTAGGAGGACTGAGCTAAAGTCACATCAATTGACATCGCAGGAAAACGACTTAGTTTTCAGTTATCTAAATGATTTTTCCTTGATTAAATATTGTCCGGAAATCACTTCTGGAGTATATACATACGCTTTAGAAGAGGTGTTAACTAATAGTCAATTCAATAATGCTTTTATGATAATTCAAAACATTATAGATGGATTGCATTATCTATTTGTTAATAAACAATATGACCGACTTATTGTTACCATTGATTTTCTATTGAAGAATATGGTGTCGCATACTCTGTTTGACTTAATGTCAAAGAAAAGGCTTCTTTCAGCGATGATAAACATCGTTGTTGAATCAAACATTCCCCAACTTTCCTATAAGTTTTTGCTAGCTCTTGCCTACTCCCCTGTACGGAGGGAGGCTTATATAGAATATAATATCGATTCACTTAATAAAAAGAAGCTAAAACCACATCTTCCTTTAGAACAATTCCCTAATGATTTCGTTATGGTAAAAAATCCAGCTTTAGACATAAAGATAGAATTTGATGATTTTATTGAAATCTTGAAAGAGGCTTTGGGGGAAACTTATACTTTAAATTTTAAAGAAGATGAGCTAGATAACCTATTGAGAGATGTAGTTTCAAATCAAGAGCCGAATTTTACTAATTTAGTAGAAAACTCTCTTAAATTCTTTAGTCGAGAAGATTTTACTTCTCTTTCACATGTTATAGAGGACATGTTGAAACAAGCTTCTCAATATGAAAATAGGGATATGGAGGAACTATCTACAGCAGTCGGTATTATTCTTAGGGATTATTGCAGAATTCAGGTTGCTCATAGGCAAAGGATCAACGCTCGTTATATTGATTATCATGAGTATGCGAATGACATGTACCTTCCTTTAGATGCTGAGCTGCTGTTTGGAACCATATTAAAACATGAGCGGTGGACAAATTCACAAAATTTAGAAGTTTTTACAAAAGGTGTTATTAACTTTTCAGAACAGACTAATAATCATCAATTAAAAAATGATGCTGAGAACTTTAGAAGGAATATTGGCAAAGATAAACCTCCTTTACCTGAAAGAATTGGGGGGAGATAGTTATTAGTTAGTTTCGATTGCATATGGGGTTAGCTATTTAAGGCGAATAGGGCGGTTTTGTTTAAAGCAAGACTTAAATGTCGTTTGGTAATCATAAAACTATGTATATTCAAGATGATGAGTCACTTCAAAGCGCAATCTTTCGGTCAATTGTATTGTCTGGTGAAGATTCGTTTGAAAATGTAGTTGGAGATAATGGTAATTGGTTACATAGACCAAAAGTTTCTGGCCGAGGTGGTGATTTTTTTCAAAACATAGACTTTCTCAAGCTAGTTGAGCTTGCCAGACGATCAGGGGGGGCTCAACCTACTGAAGGACGCTTTGGCACTTTTTCAAGTTTAGCTAATGAACTCTTTGATACTTTTATCGAACGGGACAATTGTAGCTCCGTTGAAAAAGGCACACTTAAAGTTGGCTATTGTGAGCAATGTATTCAAGAGTCTATTAAGAACCTAGGTTTTGGGTATTTAAAGTCTGAGTGGATAAACTGGAAGACTGACAAGCTATGCCTAAAGCACCAAACTCCCCTTCATTATATTGCTTCTAACTCTCGAAAGAAGACTGTAAAAGCTATTGCAAAAGCGCTCTCTGGTGATTTCTCTATCGAAGTATGGAGGGGGCGTAAAGGGTATATCGAAAATTATCCTTTTCACCTAAATTTCGAGCAGCCTTTGAAGTTAAGAAAAACTGAAGTTTGCTACCTACCTTGCGCGAAGCAGGATCTCTATTGTTGGCTATCAAAGAATATTGGAAGGTTTAATCGTAATAATAAGCTCCGTAAGAGTCTTTGGTTTAAGAACTTTAGCTCTTACACATTTTTGTCAGATGAAACACTTGAGTTCATGTGTGATGCTATAGAGCAGAACGAGGTTGATGGGATTGCTGATTTTATTTATTCATATTTAGAGGAAACTTCGTGTGAATATGGCAAAAAGGGTAGGTTCCTTTTCCAATATAATGCGTATAAATCTAAATTCCAGAGTTGTTCAAAGTGTACGTTGTACTCTGCTGATGAGATATGTCCAAAGTTTGCAATTATTCAGGTCGGAGATGCAGGTAAGCAATATATAGCCGCGCCAGCTCATTTTTGCGGTGTAGTATTGCAAGCTTTTTAACTCGAGGATTAGCCGCTACACAGAACTACTATACTAATGAGAGTATGCTAAAAATTGGTATCTATTATATGAAAAAAAAGTCAAAAACTCCGAAGGCTTTTAAGAGTGATGTAGTGAAGCAAGAGTCCCTTACTCAAAGACTAACATTTGAAAATATATTTGAGGTGATGGATAAGGATAATGCTGCTTTTCTTAAAGAAAATTCGGACATGTTCATTGTTATTAGAGATGTGTTAACTGCCAATCAGATATCTAATTCCGTAGAGCATTTTCTTGTTCTTAAGCGGATCGAACAATTGTGGGGAGTTGAGCCGGAGAGTATTTTGGGAAGAGAACTCGATAAGTTAGCAGATATTGCCTGTAAGTATGAAGATCAAATATTAAGTTAACGCCTTTAAGGACATATGTAACTTACTGATTTGACATATTTCAGAGTGTAAAAAACAAAAGTGAAGAGCCTGTTTTTTAGTTGGAGAATTTTTTTATTCTTCTTATGTGAGTTACTCAATGGCCTGATAGCCTAGCTTTAGCTCAAAACCACAAGCCTTTGCATAACTGTCCAAAGTTTTCAGTGTAGGATTACTACGACCTTTCTCTAAACGAGAAATATTTGTCTCTTTTGTCCCCATATGCTTAGCAATTTGGCGCTGTGTCAGGCCTGCAGATTTACGCATGCTTAATAAGACATCAATAACCATGAATTCAAGATTAAGCGTTTGATACTCTTCATTAAAGCTCGGGTCTTCTGATGCTCTTTTTTTTAGTGACTGTAAGTCTGTCATTTTCACAATGTTGGTATTCCCATAGTAAGGTGAATTGATGTTTACTGGTGCAGCATAGCATCTCTGCTGACTATTATCATATATGATATGTTAGGCGTATATATTTTTATTATCAAATGGTACTACCTTGAGTTAATATTTTCCTGATATGGGAGCTTGAAAGGATTCATTGTGTCTGATGTTAAAATTGCTTGGGGGCTCAGCGCTAATGGCGTTATGCGTCATATTTCTGAGGTTGAAAGAGGGAAGACGTGCGGTTGTATATGCCCCTCAATAAATTGCTCTAGTCCCCTTATTGCAAATCAAGGCTCGAAAAAAGCTCATTACTTTTCGCATCAAACGAATACGGACTGTAGTGGAGAGTCAGCATTGCACCTTGCTGCAAAACAAATCTTAGAAGAATCTGCATCTGAAAACTCAAATCTTATTTTACCTGAAATTCATGGTATTTATTCCATGGCAGATATGGCTGGTGAAGTTGTAGAGCGCTCTAGAGTAGAACTTGCTTGCTTTCAATTGAAAGAGGTTAAGCAAGAAGTAAGGCTGAGTAATGAGCTGATTGCCGATGTGGTGAGTCAATCGATCAAATATGAAACGTTGGCGGTTGAGATTTTTGTTACTAATGCAAAGGATGAACAAAGTGAAATCAAGTATAAATCCGTGGGAGTTGATGCAATTGAAATAGACTTAAGCGCGTTGTCTTGGAATGTTGATCGTAATGACTTGAAAAAAGCTGTATTGGAAACAGCAAATCGTAGGTGGCTCCACTGCACAAAAAAATATGAGTTAGATAGAGAATTAAAGCTTCAAGTCAATGATGAGGTCAACTCTGCTAACCAAAGTTATCTAGCCAATATATACGATATAGCAAAATCTCTAAGCGCCAATCTCAATATGCCAAATTTTACCTGGCCCTCGCTGAAAGCTAATCGCAAACTATCTAATTCCAACACTTTTACCGTATTCCGAAACCCTAGAGTTACACGTTTTAATGAGGAGTGGTTACCCTTTGCGTACGGATACAAGGGAACTGCTGTTGTTGAAGGAAAAACGAATGTAGATGTTGCATTGTTCGTAGCAGGCAATCATCACAAGATAACAAGCAGTAAAAATGCCACCTTGTTAATAGGCTTCGATGAGAAGTCTGATACAGACTATTCTCGATTTTATCTCGATTGGCGGAACATAGACTCTTGGCAGAAAAGGTTAGAAAAAATTGCTGATATTGAGTTAGCTCAAAAAGAAAGGGAAGATGTTCAAAAGATACAAAAAGTTTCCTCTTTCGCTCATAATTTTAGAGAAGCCGATGAAGTGGTAAAAATGCAAATCCTTTGTAAAAAGCTTGGATTAAAACCACCTAAACAATCTTCAAAGCATGTGTATTGTTGGAATGCTTCTTGGGATGTTTGGCGAACAGTTGTTTGGGTATACAAAATTCACGGTAATGAAGGCTATACAATTGATTCTAGCGCTATTGCTTCAGATCTTTGGATAGAGTCTTTATTGGGCTTTTCAACAAATGACAGCGCTTATGAATCTCGAAGGAAAATGGTTGGTTTTTGGCTAAAAAAATTGTTCGAGTTAGGCTTTTTAAGAAGAGTCGGTTGGACTAAGTATGAAGTAGAAAAGAGTCATTTAAAAGATTTCCTTCCCTGGCAATATATAAAATAATGATGATGTGCATCAATTAATTTTAGAATAGGCTACCGCTTCGATGGAGTCGAGGCAGTAGCCTTAGTCATAGCTTAAAGGAAAAACTTTCCTTCTAAGTTAAAGCCAAATGGAGCAGGTATTACTAACTTTTTCAATTCTTCAAGCTCACCACGCCTCGTGTATATGTCTGTTAAATACGAATTGCCATGGCCTTGAAGGTATGCACTGGTTTGTCGTTCTAACCAGCCACTGCATACAACGCCTACAAATTTTGAATAGTGCTTTCTATTTGCTAACGGACTAGGGGTGGTAAATTCTTCTTTTTGCCTCCCTTCTAAGTATGCTTGAGGGTGGTTCTCATGTTGATATTTCCACCAAATACTTATTTGGAGTTCTCCATGCCCTACATCACGCCACTGGATTACTGAGTTATGGCCTGCAATTAATGCTTCTATGTACCCGCTGCCATCTTTAGTTGATTCATTCCAATTAAGCGAAAATTTTCGTTGAATAAGGAGTTCATTGATACCTAGGGATAATAGTTTTCTATATGGGTTTATATTCTTATTTGAAGGGATTGTATTTCGGTTGACTGGAGGGTATGTCTCCTCCGTTTCGTCAAAGTCAGGTTCATCAAAGGCGTTAACACTAACCTCTACAGTGTTATACGGGTCTAATCTATCAATTTTATCAAGAATATCTCTAGGATTAGAGTCGTCGAATTTAACGAAGTAACTGTATATCAAGTCATCATCGCTACTGTTCTCTTCAACCTCCCAACTTAGTGTGCTTAATTCATCATCTGTAATACCAAGTTCTTGAGCGAAGGCCGACTCTTGATGTTGAGGGGATATTTTTGATTTATGAATTGAATTGTTTCTTAATTGGGCGAGGGCTTTACTCCATCCACAACTCATCCCATTCGCTTTCGCGATACAGTCTAATGCTGAGCTTAACGGTATTTGTTGGGACTTCGATAGTAATTTAGCATCTTGCTTCAGACGCTTTACATTTCGACCCGAGGGGAACTGTAATTTCTCATTTGATTGCATAGCCATTTCAAAAACCTCACTAACACTGCTTTATATCAGTAAGTGGCCGACTCACTACAGAGAAGCAGTTCTGTGTGATTTAGAAATAGGATTTGAAATTGAACTGCGACCTGAAGGGGTCTTCGCCATCTCTTTGAGAGGTCGGCTAGCGAGCGTGCAGTTGGCTCTAGACTCAGCATAGCCGACTTTAGTACTCTATTTCAATAGAAATGGCTGAATTGCATTCAAAAAGAAGCGACTAAATTTCATTCGAGCTGTTTAGCGGCTTTATACTAGTTGAACCGACATCAAGGTATGCAGTTAGGTGGTAAGGAATGTTTTAACTTACTTTGTATGTTTGTGCATTGTGTAACTATCTTTATGAGGGTGTGCTAACAGTCAATAGCAAGCGTAGGTACTGATAAGTTGAGGAATTTGGGCTTTGCTAATAAAAACGGACTGTGTGATCTCTAAAATTTGTTAGTGGTTAAAGTTTTATTATTGAACCACTAACAATCTTTCGTCAGTTGATGGTGTTTTATTGAATTGAGCTAGTTACAAGTCTAAATCAAAACTTTTCATGTGCTCCATTGTAAAAGTCACGCATATTTTGATGCTTCTCTGCTTCAGTTTCCAGGTTGTCGTTCTCTTCGATATTTAACTTTACAAGCTCGTGAAATCCTTTTGTTTTGATAAATTCGGGGGTTATATTTGAAACATTATAGTTTGATATCGATTCGCTAAATAGGAAACATCTAGCCCATTCATCATAAAAGGTCTCAGCTGTATACTCATCCTCTATAACCACAATGTTTTCTCTTGAAAATGTTGCGTTTTTAGAAAAATTAAATGAACCCGTTACTACCGTTTTAGGGGCAACTTCTCCATCAATATTTATATCGCAAAAAACCAAAAACTTATGATGTAAAGCAGGGTTTTGTCCTGTGGTGTATTGCGTTGCTTTAACCCCAAAAACTCTAATTGATTCTGTGTTTTTATGGTGTGGAGGAGTCAAGTCAATGGTATAGAAAGGCTCTGGGAGCTCATCTATAAATACATCCCACGGAAGAAATGCGCTATTAAGCTTTTCATAAAACTTTTTTGATTTATGAATCTCTATTTTATCCAAAACTATGCATGATTTTATTTTTTTTTGGGAGAGGGATTTAATAATTGCTTCATTTCTTAAATTGAGCGCACAACCGACTACAATAGTGTGTTTCTCAAGTAATTGTACTATTGGTATTTCTATGTCACTGAAATAGACATTTATTCCATTAGTGGAGATTCTTGTTCCAGATGCTTGAAATAGATCATTAAAATTCAATTTATTAGCCCCTTCCCTGTGCGCAAGTTATATGTTTATGTTTCACAATCCAGCATTCTAAGTGAACGATAGAATCGTTTTCAAGCTTGTGTGTTTTCGTATCTATTGATTTTTTGGTAATTCATACAATATCTATTGGTTTACATATAGCTATAAAGCATGAGTAATGGGCCAACTTTAATGTCTCATTCCTTCTTTACGGGCCAACTCTTTTGTCGCTGCACAAGTATGTATTGGTGGAATTAAAACGAAGACTGTTGAAATTGCGCCGAAGACAAAGCGAGTTAAGCTAATGACTGTTAGTCTAACAGGCATTAGCTTAACTGTGCGAAGAGGGTAATTCTCCAGTGCCCGTGCGATGGTAAGCCCCTAGT